>JARROY010000155.1:0-6355 GCA_037383445.1 Anaerolineales bacterium
GTTTTATACATACACAATAGCAGTTATTGGGTATGGTGTCATACCTCGAACGTGTGATTCAGGGGGTGATTTGTTGGTCTGAATGGGAAACATACACCAGTGCCCATGCGCTGGCGTGGGGAGATGATGCTTGGCCTACATTTTCTCGTGTAAAAACGAGCGGATATTCGTTAGCCCGTCGGAATTATTGACTTTGGGTTCCTTCGATGTTGGATTAAGGGTTTCAGATGATTAAACAGAAAGCAAGAGTCCCAAAGCTCTCCCCCTGGCAACAGCTTGTGTACGCGTATGGACGCCGAGTTTAGCGTAGATTTGGCGGGTATGGGTCTTGACTGTGTTTAGCGTAACGTACAGTCTGGAACTAATTTCTTGATTGGTCAGTCCCTCAGCGATGAGTTGCAGCACTTCGATTTCGCGTTCACTCAGCGGCTCGATCAATTCATATGGATCGACTTTAGATTTCGTTGAAATGACTTGCTCTGGTTCATCGAGGGGGAACGCCCCCAGCAATTGGCGAATATAATCTGGTGAAATTCCACGAGAGAGAGCCTCATGGAGCAGTCGAGCCATCGGCGGTCCTTCATTCACAAAAATTCTCACATAGCCTTCTTTTGCAGCCATAGTAAGGGATTTATGTAAATAATCAAGCGCAATTTCCTTTTCGTTTTTCGAATCCAGTACTAATGCGGAGAGTATGAGTACCTCGATGTGCGAATTAAATCGCTTTGTGCGCTTCGATAATTTCTCTAGTTTTTCCAAGTGAGCCCAAGCTTCATCTAACTGGCCTTGGGCAATCATTACTCGAGTTATAGAGATGAGCCGGAGAACGTTTTCTAACGCGCCACAGGATCTGGGATTTCTCTTGACTATCTGAAAGAGATTTTGAAATTGGGGCTGCGCGCCACATTCGGTCTGCCTCTTTAATGGCCGTTTTTGCCCCTTGTATATCTCCCTGAGCGTGCAAAACTTTCGCTTTCACTTGATAAGCAAAAACATAATGATTGGGATTCTTCCAATTATGGACTTTTTCAACGCCTGAATTTGCATAATGAATTGCTTCAGGGAGAATGTTTTGCTCACATAGGACATCAGCCAACCGACTTTCAAGACGGCCAACATAGCCAAAACGCTGTCCCCTATACTCATTAACAAGTTGTAACGCTTCCCTACATAGAGAGACACAGCGATTTAGTTGCCCTTGCTCACGATATGTTGATGCTAGATCGGTCATACCTGTTGTGATCGTCCAAATATTCTCTATGATGCGCCCATACCGGATCACCTCAGCAAAGTATTCGGCTGCCTGGTCCAAATCACCTTGCGAATAATGAGCATATCCCATTGCCCACTGACAGACACTCCCTGCCCACATACTGCTGGGGGTAAGCAACATTTCTGCCCTTTGAGCCTGTTCAATCACATTAGGAAAATCCCCATCCATTACGGCTATATAGGCCCGAATGGCAGCTATATTCCCTAGTACTTCATGATTACCAGAAGGAATCTGGATTCCCCCGCATTCTGGCTGGGTTTCTGATTGAACAATGCTTTCGGTGATCTCTAGAAATTCATCTACCTCACTCAATTGTCCTACAAATGCCAAACCCCAGGCGTGATAAACACATAGCCAGGGGCGTGACCGTAAAACTTTGTCTGGTAACGCCTTGATCCACCTGAGTAAGGCGTGCAGATTACCACGGGTGAATATGGCAACCGTATGCTGTTCAACCAGTTGAGCTGCGCGCTCAAATTCACCAGCGTTTACAGCATGTCTCACTGCTTCAGAAAGCTGCCCATTATTTTCGTACCAGGCTGAAGCTTTGGCATGTAATCCAAGAACATCATCACCGAATTTCCGTGACAAGCGCTGGCGCAGCAAATCGGCAAAGAGATGGTGATAGCGATACCAACGGCGTTCATCATCCAGGGGAATGATGAACAAATTAGCACGATCCAACATTTCAAGGGTTTCCTGGCTGTTTTCCCAACCTGTGAGTGCGCCACACAAGGAACCAGTCAACCGGTTTAGGATGGAAGTTCGCAATAAAAAGGTTTGGATATTCTGGGTTTGTCGGTTTAGAACTTCTTCAATCAAATAATCCAATACAAGGCGGTGGCTGCCAGTAAAAGATCTGATGAAGCTGGAGACATCTTTACGCCCTTGCATTGAGATGGCGGCCAGTTGCAGGCCGGAAACCCAGCCTTCGGTCCGTGTTTCCAAAACGGAGATGTCATCTGCTGAAAGGTCCAGGCCCATCACCTGGTTGAGAAATTCGGCAGTTTCAGATGCAGAAAAACGCAAGTCCGCGGCGCGTAGTTCGGTCAGTTGGTCACGGCCACGTAGACGAGAAATTTGCAGGTTGGGATCATCACGGGTGGCGATCACCAGGTGTATCTGCGGCGGTAGGTGTTCGAGCAAGAAGGTAAGTGCATCGTCAACTGGTGACGCTTCTATGCTATGGTAGTCATCGAGAACGAGAATAATTCTATCGGAAATCTCGGCAACTTCGTTGATCAGAGAAGTCAGAATAACGTTAGTCGGCGGTGGTTGAGGGGAGCGAAGCATGCTTAGTGCGACGTCCCCAAGAATGGGTTCAATCCCTTCGACCTGTTTCAAGGCGGTGATGAAATAGGTCAGGAAACGCGTTGGGTCGTCGTCGCCTTCATCCAGTGAAAGCCAGGCGATTTGATTCGCGATTTGGCTTTCCTTAGCCCTATCCGATCGCAAATTTAAATTACTCACCCACTCACAAACCAAGGTGGTCTTGCCAAAGCCGGCCGGGGCAGAAACAAGGGTTAGTTTGTGACCTAGTTTTAGCCCCTGGTCAAGGCGTTCAATGAGATGGGGTCGGGGTACCAGGCTTGCCCGCAATGGTGGGACAGATAGCTTCGTCCGCAGCAGTATCTCAGGCATAGGCACATTATAAGGGGAAATCGAAAAAATCGCGTCTCACTGTCCACTATGCGACGGACAATCTGTAGATTCTCTTCCAGAATTTCAAAACGATCATTCTATTTTGTAGATAGTGACGACCCAAGTGTATCTTCCCCAAATTTTCCTGCAGCGGCACCGGGTAATCACTTATTGATACTTCACCCAATGTCAGCTTGATATAGTCTTTTCTCTTTCTTTTTAATTACTACTAGTCTACTGAATCACTCTCGACACAATTGACTGAAATCAAAGGCAGGCCTAGGAAATAGAGTCGACGTAACAGACCATGCAAAGCGGCCTGGTCTACGACGCCGGTTAAAGTGGTGACCGGTAGATCATCACCCTCGCTTTCGACCGCTATGGTCATCATCTCGGCCCAGTCTGCCCAACTCGCGTCGAGGTGTCCCGGCACTTTGATCTGATAAGTTGCCGGGCGATCTAGGGTCAATTTAGGTTTATTTCTCTTCATTACTGATTGCCTCTGATACTTTCTGCATCATCATAAAGTGAATAGCAAATTGCCCTGAACATGTTTTTCCTTAGGTGAATTCAATGTTTCATGATAGCAATTCGAACGCGATTTTTCTACTTAACCGCAAAATCAACCAAGAACTCTTGTCGCGTAAGGGATTTTACGAATCAGAGAACTGAGCAAGAAACTTAAAGGAATGGTAATCAATGAGACGATGAAGAATTTCAGGATGGTTGGGATACTGACCGATAGAAAGAGAATATTCATCCCCCACAATAATGTCAGGTGGGTAATATAGACGGTATACACATTTTTTGCCATAGAACGCAATAGAGAACCAGCTTTGCAGAAGTGGTCCCGGAAGAAATACAGAAGAAATACTGTAATCCCAATAAAAAGGATCGTCTCCCAGAGAGCGTAGCCAAAAGCCTGCCAATGCATTCCGCCTAAGAATTTGACGATGGTCTCCTGGAGTGAACCATCTCCGATCATTAAGACTAAGATGAGGGGGATCACGATAAGAGAAACGATTCCCCACTGCTTTGCCTGCCTTTTCTTCAACCGGAAGAACCAGCCCCCACGCCGGGCCATGATCCCAATATAAAAGCTGAATGTGTAATGGACAAAATGTCCGAATTGAAGACCAGCAACTTTCCTCCCCAACGGAAATGTCAAGCGAACAGCAAAGGTGAGCACGGTCAGGATGATGATACTCCACATCAGGGTTGTGTTTGGCGGGAAGCGATCTTGATAATATTGAATCTTGTTGTTGGGTGCAATCCGGTCTGCGAAGACTCTGTAAACCACATAGATAGCCGTGAAAATCAATAAGGCCTGCAAAAACCACAAATGCGCCGGTGAATAAGCAAATTTAGGGGAGAACGGTTTTTTCAAATAGTACACGGCATAAAGGTACTCATTGATATTAAGATTGATAATGGTGAACAGGAGCAAGGGAATACCTAATCGAATCAGACGGTCTTTGATGAAGTTTGCTTTCCCCTTTTTTCCCAATGAGTGGGGAGTAAAATAACCTGCGAGCAAGAAAAAAGCGGACATGAAATACGATTGGTTGACGGTTGTGAAAAAGGTCAGAAAGATCGGGCTGATGTTATCAATCGCAGGATCGACTATGGACCATTCTCCAGTACCACTATACGCCATTGCAGTATGATGTAGGATAACCAGAATGGTTAGATAGACCCTGAGATTATCCAGGTAAAATAATCTGGGGAATTTAGTATTCATTGTTATATTAGCCTTGATAGTACGAACATTAGTTTGCCTTGACATATTGTGGCGACAATTCGACTTGTTTCTTTATCAGCCTTAACATGATAATGCGGATCAACCCGCTAAATCGAGAAATCACAAACCAATAGATAGAAAATCTGACTCGGGATAGCATTGTGGGGCAATAGACTCTTGTCTCGGTCGATAAGCTTGTTTTTTCCCCCATAGGGGTTAACTTGAAATTCCAAACACCTTTGATATAGTTTCTATCTTGTAGCTGCTTGAATTCATCTGGCGACATTTTCGCAAGTCCAGTCCAACCAATTAAGAATCCGAATATGATTTCCTCGTTTTCATTCTCCTCCAGCAAGATGAATCCGTTTTCCAGAAACCCATAAAAATTGCTCATTCCCTGCGGAAGGCCGCGGATCCTGAAGAGAATACGAATTATTCTCGATTGGGAAATGTCAACCTGTTTGATTGCCTCAAAAACGCGATCAGCTTCCCTTACGATCTCGATTTCATGGTATTCAGAAAATTGGTGTTCCTTCAACCACCACGCGAGTTTCACAGGCATTTTGTTTGTCTATATGGCCAACTGTATTTTGAGCCAATCAATCATATACGCATCAGTCTCATCCAGGTAGTTAGCGCAAACATGCACACCCTCAGGGTAATATTTCAACTCCTTTTTTCCAACAGCCCAGGCCATAAAGGTATCCCCGTGTTCTTTTCCGTTGGGTATTAGATTGTCTTTCCCCGAATGGAAGATGAGCAGCGGTCGATCCATTGGCGGCGCCGCCTTGATATCTATATCAAACAGATCTAAAGATTCTTGATACGTTTCAGTGCCTACCAGGTGAGGAATCCCTTTGAGCAAGAGTGGATTGACTTTCATCTTATTCGAAAGGTAACGCGCATGAGCAGGACCGCCGCTGCCAATGGCACAACAGATTCTTTGATCGAATGCCGCCGCGCGGGGGGATAAGTATCCTCCCAAACTCCAACCGAGTGTAGCGATCCGCTTAAGGTCAATATTGTAATTATTGTTTTCCTCAAACCAGTCGATGATGGTAGAAACGACCATTTCATAATCAGGAATGAATTTCATATCCTGCCACATTTCCCCCTGGCCCGGGCCATCAAAGGCAAACGTATTGAAACCAGCGGCCGTAAAAAGATTTCCGTAGTGATGAAGCTCGATCTCTTTCAGATTGTCCATACCGCTGATAAAGATGACCAGCGGTCTGTTGGGCTGATCTGTCAGCCGGAGATACCCCGGGATCGTTGCCCCTCTGAAAGGTATTTTTATTCTTATGGGTCTTTTGGCATCATCGTAAAGATCGATGGCTCTTTTATAATTTGCGCTCAATCTTTTTTCGGCCTTGGATTTTTGACCTGGGTCAAAGTAAAAGAAAGGTTGCCCGACATGAAAACAACCGGCCGCTTCATGAAACAAAACCCTGGCACTGTAACGATGCCCTTTCAATAAGGCTTCCTCAGCCAGGTTTTCCAGAAATGCCCCCTCTTTTGACCATTCAGAACACCAGCCATACCAATTCTTAATTCGAGCCACAACTCTTCGAATCCGATCAAGGTATCTTCAGCCAGCAGCAGCCGCATGCTCAGTCATCCTCTCCGGTGGAAAGCAGTTCACCGGTCCTGGCATCGATGATCACCTTCCTCACCACGCCGTCCTCGCCGAGGATCTCGAG
>JARROY010000156.1:0-12686 GCA_037383445.1 Anaerolineales bacterium
ACACCACTCTGATAGTTTGAGGTTGGACACACTTCAAATGCAACCCTTCTTTCCTTCGCTAGGTCAATCGCTGTTGCATCCTCCATTACACGAACTCCATGACCTATTCTAGCAGCCGACAGGATTTCAATTGCCATTTTGATTATCTCTGGTCCCCCCCATTCTCCAGCATGTATAGTAACCTTCAAGCCTGACTCTTTAGCCTGATTAAAAACATATTTGAATTCTTCACCTGGGTACTCCGCTTCACTCCCGGCTAAATCCAATCCCACAATCCCCTTCCCAAAGCGATCTACAGCCAATTGCATGACCTCCTCTGCCAACTTTACACTTTCGTGCCGATTAACACTAGCAATTAACTGAGTCTTGACACCGAATTGATTTGATGCCTCTGTAACCTCTTCTATCACCCAATCGATTGCCTCACTCATTGGAAAATCTTTAATTCTAGTTAATGCAACCGGGGTAAAACGTAATTCAAGATAACGGATATTATCAGCAGCAGCGTCAATTATCGTTTCGCGTGCAATTCGCCGAATTGATGCGGGAGATTGATAAAATTTTCTTAATGTCGCGAACTTGGATAAAAAATTTTGAAAATTTAATTTATCGCTATTTACCACTTGAACCAGGGAACTGAATTTCAACTCATCATCATAAGGAAGATCAAGTTTATAGGCTCTTGCAATATCCAGCATAGTTGAGAGGCGTAAAGATCCTTCCAGATGCCTGTGTAGTTCTACTTTGGGGAGTGATTTATAAAACTCCCTAGTTCTTGTTTGCTGTTTAATGGACATTGAGGATACCTCTAATTCACCAAGGAAATCCGAATACTTCCTTTGATGCCAAGAATATAAACATAAATCTAGCAACTCGATACTAAAACAATTCTTATTGTATTGGCTTATTAGAATTTCTGCAATCAATGCTTATAAGGAAATTAGCACATCGATTGAAAATCAGGTTTTTGTCCAAAAGCAATGAGTTAATTACTGATTTATGATCTCAGCGTCTGCGCCGCCTCTTTTTCTTCTTTGGTTGATCAACAACCTTTGTTTTCTGGGGCTCAGACACTGGTTCGGGCTTGGGTGCTGATGGCTTTTCACTCGCTTGGATCTCATTTGAAGTTGCAGTTGGCCTGGGACGATAAGTAAACATCTTGTGAACAACACTGGACTGCATATCCTGAAATAGTTTCTGAAACATTTCAGAGGCCTGAGTCTTGTATGCAACAAGAGGATCACGTTGGGCATACGCTTCGAGGCCAATAGAAATTCTTAGAGCTTCCATCTTGGTTAAATAATCTATCCAAAGTTCCGAAATTACTCGGAGAATCAATTTGCGGTATGCCTCTGTCAGTTCATTCCGCCCTAACTCAACGATCAATACATCTCTTTCCTCAGGTGGATATTGATTTAAGGGAAGATCTTTATAACTATTTAAGGTGGATTCTTTCAATTTACTAGAAATTGATTTGCGAGCGTTTTCAGGTAATTCTAAAAGTTTTACTTGGTGCGAGATTTGCCGCCAAACTTCCGAGCCCCAAACGCGGATATTTATTTGGTAGGCCTTACGCAGATGGTCGAGAACCTGATCTGTTATTTCTTCTGCGGTAAGATCATTTACCAACTGGGCTGCAAAATACAAATAGCTAAATCGCTCTTTTCCTATCCTGATTCTACGATGGGTCTTTTGATCAACAGAAGTTACCTTTTCATGTGTAATCGCAACCATTGCCTGCAACAAAGCACCATCAGATACCTTACCCTGTGCGCCATTAAAGATATCCTTTAATTGTTTGATCAGAGAACCGGCTTGATCCTCACTTAGGAAACGTTCTCTCCTGCGTTCGTAGATGTCATCGATTTGATTGATAATCGTCTCTGTAATATCGTCCCAGTCATTCCCATTTAGGTCACTTGGGGTTAAGCTTAAATCCTCAGGTAATCTACGGTCAATTGCCCCGATTAATCTAATTAACACTTGGGTAGTAAGTGCAGATTCAACTTGATCTCTTACCATATCCTCAGCTGTATCAGGGTCTTCATAGAACAAGCGCTGTTCATTATTTGAAAAACGAATTGGCAACCGAACCAAAGAGGACAATTCATCCATCAATTCTTTTCCTGCCCTTTGGTCCGTCTCATCAGCATAGTGAAGTGTTTCAAAAAATGCATCCACACTTTCCAATCGGTCATTAAGCTGGTCCTCAAGGTTATTCTCATACCACTCAATAGAACTTTCTGCGCTCAACAGGAGATGATCTTTTTGTGCAGTAATCGATCGATCTGCTATATTGGCGATTGCATCAACTGCATCATTTGGTGTTTCCAAAGGCTGTTTTTTTAATTCATCTAGTAGAATCTTTTTTGAGAAAGATGGGAAGTATATGTTCCCTAATAAAAACGAAGGCTGAATTTGATCTAACCATGAAAGCAGTCGCCAGGGACTCTCTTCATCAGAAATCGCCGTAGGCACTCGTAAGGATATCTCGTTTTCCAACATTTCTAAGACATCCTCGCTTAAATCTTTCTTAATAAATATCCGATCACGCTGATTGTAAATAGTCTGGCGTTGAGAGTTAAGGACATCATCATATTCCAAGAGATGCTCTCGAGAGTCAAAATTGGCACCCTCAACTCGGGTTTGAGCACTCTCAATAATCCTGGTAACCAAATTTAACTCAAGGGGAAGTTGCTCATCCATTCCCAATCTTTGCATCATCCCATCCATCTGTTGTCCCCCAAACAACCGCATTAAGTCATCTTCCATTGAGAGGTAAAACCGGGATGAACCAGGATCTCCCTGACGGGCAGAACGACCTCTCAGCTGATTATCGATTCGTCGAGCCTCGTGTCTCTCTGACCCTATTACATGTAACCCGCCCAGGTTTTTCACTTCCTCCATTCCGCCCATCAATTCGATGAATTCGTTTATTTGGTCAGCGTATATACTATATTCATTTTCTGGAATCGACACCAGCGCGTTTTAACACACGGTTGATAATCGCAATCAATTCCTCTCGAATTTCTCCGCCGAGTTTGATATCAACCCCACGACCAGCCATATTGGTAGCAATTGTCACGGCGCCGATCCTGCCGGCTCCAGCAATAATCTGACTTTCCTCAGTATGCTTACGGGCGTTCAAAACATCGTGCGGCACGCCTCCTTGAATGACATTCTTAAACCGCTCTAAATGTTTTTCTTCCAAAGAAAAAACATGGTTGGCTAAAAATTTCAGGTTGCTTTCATTCGATGGGTTTAAGGATACATCCAATTCTCTGGCGAAATTCCTCATTTCAGTCGTATTTAAATTATCTAAAGGTTCATTTAAACTGGTCAAAGCCATAATTAATCGGCCATCTTCTTCACGATTATTTTTTTCCAACCACTTATATCGAAGGAGCAGCGTCTGAATCAATTTTTGAACAGAGCCAGCTTTTAAACGCTGTGACAAAAGTTCAGATTTTTCAACGGATGTCGTACCCACCAGGGTTGGTCGCCCAACACAATGGTATTGGATGATCTCCCGAACAATAGATCTGAGCTTTGCTTCTTCCGTGCGATACACCACATCTGGATAATCCTTTCTTTTCCAGAGATACGGCAATTCCTCAGGATCGTCCACAAGTGAATAATATGTAAATTCGTAATCATATTCGTCTTTTGCTTTTCGCTGGATAATAGGAGCATCCTCTCTGGACGCCATATACTCAACGTTTGAAGGCAAAGCCACACATTCCAAATCATAAATTTTACTAAATTCCTCAGCTTCTGTCATAGCTGTACCCGTCATACCGCTGAGTTTAGTGTACATTCTAAAATAATTTTGGATTGTTATTGTGGCGTGAGTGATATTCTCACTCTGCACCCGAACCCCTTCTTTCGCTTCCACTGCTTGATGCAAACCATCGGACCAGCGACGTCCGGGCATCATTCTGCCTGTAAACTCGTCAACTATAATGACCTGACCACTCTGAACGATATAATCTTTGTTTCTCTTGAAAAGATATTGGGCGCGCATTGCCTGCTCTAAGAATCCCATTAATCTAGCTTGTTCAGGTGTAATATCTTCTGGTCGTTCTGGATCCCTCAATGGCTGTCCGAGAAGTTCCTCAACCCTGGTTTCTCCGATTTCCGTTAAAGCGACGTTTCGGTCTTTTTCATTGACCTCATAGTCTTCCGGACGTAATCGTTTGACTACACTTGCCATTTCAATGTATGTTTCAGCGTGATCAATTGAAGTTCCTGATATGATTAATGGTGTACGTTCTTAGTCTATCAGTTCGTTATCCACCTCATCAATAATTGCATAATGATGTCCACGCTGTGACCGTTGATTCAAGCTCATTCGCATATTATCGCGAAGATAATCAAAACCAAATTCACTATTAGTACCGTATGTAACATCTGCCTGATAGGCTTTTGCTCGATCAACCATAACCAATTGATGTTGGTCTTCAATTGAGGATTCTTTTTGTAAATCCACTAGAAAAGCTTTTTTACCACCTTCGGTTCTTGAGCCCATTTGCAAGACGCCCACTGATAAATTTAGGAAATCAAAAATAGGAGCCATCCATCTAGCATCACGCCGAGCGAGATAATCATTCACCGTTATCAAGTGAACACCTTTTCCCGGTAATGCGTTCAAATATATTGGGAGTGTCGCAACTAAAGTTTTCCCCTCGCCGGTTCGCATCTCTGCGACCTGGCCACTGTGAAGGATCATCCCACCAATCAGCTGCACATCGTAATGCCTGAGACCAATCGTACGCTTACTTGCCTCACGCACGACGGCAAAAGCCTCCGGTAGCAAATCATTAAGGGTTTCGCCTTCGGCCAATCTATCTTTAAAGATTTTCGTTTGTTTACTCAAATCCGAATCAGACAAAGCTTCGTATGTTGCTTCAAGCGCGTTGATTTTACCTACAGTGACAGAATACTTTTCAATAATTTTTTTATTTGGGTCCCCCCCAAGACCTTGAAATAATTTTTTTAGCATAATTTAGTCTCCAAAAATGTATTATAGCATGTTGAAATTAGAGTTGATCTGTTACAAAGTTAATCTTTTATTGGAATTACAATCTATCAAGAGTTGCAAAATCTTCATAATCCTGCAACAAATTGCTATTATATCTTCCTTTTCTCACTTTTTCGTCCTAAATACCAAAAGATAAATCTCACACATATAATAATTTTCTAAAGAGTAATCATGGGATCATTAAAATGTTTATAAATTATCCGATCAAAATATTGTCTAGGTAAATCATTACCAAAGAAAAAATCCGGTGAAATTTCACCGGATTTAATTTTTTCGGATTCTATGCTTGTATTCACGTGGTGTGATGTAAATTTTGAGCAGCATTAAACGACAAACCATTCTCTGTGAGTGCTTGAGCTGTATGATTGGTTGCAGCAAATTTATCCATGAAATTTAATTCCAAGCGGTTCCAATCACCCGATGAAATCACTTCTGCTTTATCTCGGAAATAATCCAGAATATCTGATTGCCCCGTTCTTTGCTCTTCAATTTCCGGATCTCCTCCCTCGTGTTTTGCTGAGATATTGGAAACGTGATCAGCCAATTCCACCAACTCATCTCTGCGGTTATAGGGCTGAATCACAATGCTTTTAAATGTTTCGGTAATATGATGCTCAAACCTGACCACATCTTCAAAACCAAACTGCTTTCTAAATTGAGCAGTTATTTCCATGGTCTCATTATCAACGGAATTCGACCAGTTGAAACCAATTAATGGAGAAGTGCCGTCTTCCCTAGCAAAAAGTTTCGCACCGAGGAGAGTCCAAAGTGCAGCGTACGGATTATCGTTCCCCATAAATACTGAGATCTTAAATTCATTATTGACACCAATCTTGTGGAGCAGATAACCAAGCAACACCGTTCCAGGGTTAATGTTTAACACCTGACGAACTCCATAATTGGTATAGTAATATAGAAATTCATCCACCCACTTTAAAGCATGGCGGTTGGGTTGTCCAACTCCCCCAAAATAGCCGGTAATGGTTGCCGGACCTCCAAGGTGGATATTCGATCCATCCGTGCCTTTGGTATCAAGCGTTTCAACCCAGCTGCAACCCATTATCTTCATAGCTGCTATTACTGCGGGTAAGTCGCCATCCTGCTCCTGTTCTTTCATCTTTCGTACCCTAATAAATCGACCAGGCATTAGTTTCTCGAATTCAAGTGCCTCTTTTGCTATTGTACGAATCCAAGGAAAGTACTGCAACGAACTAATTTCCAAGGTCACTGCAAAATCATCGATGAAAGTAGTTGGATCAAATTGGTCTCCTAATATTTTAGCCCGATATTCATCTACACTAATAAAGGCTTTTTTATCGCGTTTTTCAATGAGCCATTCAAGGTCCTTGATATAATCCGGTTTGGTTTTATCTACCTTCTCCATTAGGCGATCTAATTTGCCTGCTTCTTCCGCTTTGGCATTGATCTCCTCTGGCGTTCCATAATTGGACATAACGACTCCTTTCAACCTTATTTCCAAATAGGATATTTTAATATAAGGTTTTTCGAAAAAATTTTTCTAATTCTCATTAATGAGTTCTAGTCTAACATCTCAAGAAGGTCATCGTACTCGTTATCCTTCATCCCAAAGTAATTTTCCTTTCCAGGAAATTCTCCAGAAACAACTTCTGAAGCATAGGTCTTCAACCCATTTAAAATTACTTCACCGGCGTTTCCAAATACCTTGGCCATTTTAGGCTTAAATTTTGGATATAGACCAAACATATCGTGGTAAATCAACAATTGGCCATGAGCATATGGTCCAGAACCCAAACTCATTATCAAGCAATTCTCTGCTCTTTCGGTAATCAATTTACAAACACGATCTGGAACTAGCTCAAGCAAAATAGCGAAAGCTCCCGCTTTTTCTAAAGCTTTGGCGTCATCAATTATTTTCTTAGCTTGCAAAGCCCCTTTTCCCTGAAGTTTAAACCCACCAAGAGAACTAACACTTTGCGGGGTCAGTCCTAAATGCCCAATTGCAGGTATTCCAGCATCTACAATCCCACGCACACGGCTTGCTATTTCAACCCCTCCTTCTAGTTTGATTGCATCACAGGAAGCCTCAGCCATAAATCGCCCTGCATTCCGAACTGCGTCCTCTGTGCTCGCTTGGTAAGACATATAGGGCATATCTCCGACAAGGAATGCAGTAGGTGCTCCTCGGCGAACTGCCTGTGTATGCCTGATCATATCATCCATAGTGACAGGTAGAGTACTGTCATAACCAAGCATCGTCATTCCCAAGCTATCTCCCACCAGTATCATATCTATCCCAGCTTGCTCTTGAAAATACGCAGTTGGGTAGTCATAGCAGGTAAGCCAGGTAATTGGCTTCCCTTCATGAGCTTTTTTAAATAATGCAGGCAGTAACACTTTGTTTCTTTCACCCATTAAGTTGACCTCCACAAGTCATATTTTTTAACATTACATTAACTATTTTACCTCTTCTGGGCAAGGGTCATTTGTCCCGAAACCAATGGCAAGTAACACCATTTAGATTAAGCTTAAAAAATTGAATCTTTTAAGCTTACGACTCCAACGGTAGCGATGGTTCAATGCTATAATGGAAACCCTGGTAATTAAATCACATTTTTTATCAATTGGCTTGAGGCGTCCATGTCTGAATTTGTCCACCTGCATGTACATACACAATATTCCCTACTTGACGGGTTTAGCCAAATCCCCAAATTAATCACGCGTGCTAAAGAGATGAATATGCCGGCATTGGGTATTACGGACCACGGGACGATGTTTGGGGTGATTGATTTTTTTAATGAGGCCAAAAGACAGGGCGTAAAACCAATTATCGGGGTTGAAGCTTATTTAGCGCATAATAGGATGGGAGAAAAGACTCCCCAAGACAGAAATTCCACGCATTTACTTCTATTGGCAGAGAATATGGTGGGATACAAGAATCTGCTAAAAATTGCTTCTGCTGCCCAATTAGAGGGATTCTACTACTATCCACGCGTCGATCACGAGTTTCTTGCAGCTCATTCTGAAGGATTAATATGCACCTCTGGTTGTATGTCTGCGGAAGTTCCCAGAGCCCTGCTACGGGAAAATCCGGAAGCTGCAAAACGGAAGCTTGATTGGTATTATGAGGTTTTTGGACCAGATAATTTTTATATCGAGCTGCAGAGTCATGATATCCCAGAATTACCAGGCTTAAATCGGCAATTAATTGAGTTAGGCAACCGCTACAACAGCAATTTCGTTGCAACCAATGATGTGCATTATGTTGACCCGACAGATGCCCAATGGCAGGACATCATGCTGTGCGTTCAAACAACAAGCTTGTTAAGTGATCCAAATCGAATGAAGATGACTGACTCCTCCTTTTACCTGAAGAGCAGCCAAGAAATGTCGGATCTGTTTTCCAATATCCCGGAAGCAATCAGCAATAGCATACTCATCGCCGAGAGATGTAATGTAGATCTAAGCACAGATGGTTATATTCTTCCCCAATTTGAAGTTCCGGAAGGGTTTACAGTAAAATCTTATTTGCGAAAACTTTGCGATGAAGGATTGCGTAATCGTTACGGAGGACATGCAGAAGACCCAAAAATTATTGAACGCCTTGAATATGAATTGGGAATTATTGACCAGATGGGTTTTAATGCTTACTTTCTTATCGTGTGGGATCTATGTCGGTTCGCACGGGAAGAAGGAATTTGGTACAACGCTCGCGGATCAGCAGCTGGTTCAATTGTTGCTTATGCACTTAATATCAGTTTGATTGACCCGCTTGAACACAACCTAATTTTTGAAAGGTTTCTCAATCCGGGGCGTGTTTCCATGCCAGATATTGATCTTGATTTTCAAGATGATAAACGATATTGTCTAATGGAGTACTGCGCTCAGAAATACGGTGAGGATAGGGTTGCATCTATCATTACATTTGGCAAGCTGAAAGCCAGGGCAGCTGTAAGGGATGTTGGCCGTGTTTTAGACATTCCTTTATCCGAGGTTGACCGGATAGCAAAAATGATCCCATCGTTACCGCTAAATACCACCATTGCTCAAGCCATAGAAGAAGTACCAGATTTAAAAAATGAGTATCACAATGTCGAATGGGTTAAAAATTTACTCGATAATGCAAAGGAAGTTGAAGGCTCTCTTCGTAACGCTGGTACGCATGCAGCAGGAGTCGTAATTACAGACAAACCTGTTGTAGAGTATATACCTCTCCATAGACCTACTGGGAATGTCGGCGATAGTCCCATCAATGCTGTAACCCAGTTTGAAATGTCCACGATTGACAGCCTAGGATTACTCAAAGTAGATTTCCTCGGCCTTTCATCACTTACAATTATGCAGCGGTGCTGTGAAATGATCAAAGCTCGGCACGGCATTGACCTCAACTTGGATAATATCCCCCTCGACGACCCCAAAGTATTTGAGATGCTCGGCGAAGGGAATACTGCAGGTGTATTCCAGTTAGAAGGATCTGGGATGACGCGTTGGGTTAAGGAAATGAAACCCAAAAATCTTTCCCATGTCATCGCGATGGTAGCTTTGTACCGCCCTGGTCCGATGGATTTTATTCCTACCTACATTAAACGTATGCATGGGGAAGAAGAAATTTCCTATACACATGATACCCTAAAAGACATCCTTGAGGAAACCTACGGGATTACTGTTTACCAAGAGCAGATCATGTACACTGCGATGGATTTGGGAGGATATACCGCTTCTGAAGCAGACTTCCTCAGGAAAGCTGTTGCCAAGAAAAAAGAGAAGGAGTTGCTAAAAAATCGGGAAAAATTCATCGCAGGTGCAAAGAAAAATGGTGTCCCGGAAGCCGCGGCTACAAAGATATTTGAGGACTGGGAAGCTTTTGCCCGTTACGGTTTCCCCAAAGGCCACGCCGCAGATTATGCTGTCATCGCAGTAGAAACTGCTTATTTAAAATGTTATTATCCTGTTGAATATATGACCGCCTTGGTTTCGGTGTATCAAAATGATACAGACAAAGTCGCTTACTATGTGCAGGACTGTTACAGCCAAGGTATAGATGTATTGGCTCCAGATATTAATAGAAGTGCTTGGGATTTTTCTATAGAAGACCTTGAAGATGGTCGTTCATCCATTCGCTTTGGTATGGGCGCGATTAAAAATGTTGGGCATGGACCGGTCGATGCTATCCTAGAGGGGCGAGCCGATGAACCATTCGAAGACCTCACCGATTTAGCGAACCGGGTTGATTTACGTAAGGTGGGTAAACGGGCACTCGAATCTCTTATAAAAGTCGGGGCTTTAGATCGATTTGGCTCTCGCATGGGATTACTTGAAATTCTCGATAGAATTATCTCAATTAGTGCGGCAAAATTCCAGGCGGAAGAGATAGGCCAATTATCCTTTTTCGGAAATGATTCGGGGATTGTCCAAAAAATTTCATTGCCAACAATTGATCCTAATTTCAATAGGCGAGAGCAGTTAAATTGGGAGCGAGAGCTTGTAGGCCTCTATGTATCTGACCACCCCTTAAGAGAAACAGCTGCTGCTCTTGAGGGAATAATTACTCATTATTCAATTGACCTTGATCATCTTGAACACACCACCTTCGTTAGAGTGTTTGGTGAAGTAGTTGGAATCTCAAAAACCTTAACTAAGAAGGGTGACGAAATGGCCTTCGTCCGATTGGAAGATGTAAGAGGATTTTCAAAATTGGTCATATTTCCAAGAACCTGGAAACGGGTAGCTGGGTTGCTCAACTATGGCAAAATTATCATCGCTGAAGGAAAAGTGGACACAAGCCGCAGCGAACCGAGTATCTTGGTTGACGATATAAAGGTTGAACTTCAATTGGACACTGAAAATATTCAACGGATGAAAGCAGTATTACAAAACCAACACATCCCTGAACCAGAGAAACCCGCGAAAACCATACCTGGAGTTCATGAGGATCAGGAAAAAACCTCACATGTACAACCGGAAGAAAATCAAATTTCAGCAAATCAATCACCCCGGGAAATTAGTCCGTATATACCGGAAAAAAGCAAGCATAAACCCATTAACGATGATATCATTATCGAACAAGATCTGAATGGTAAAAAATTGCCAATCGATTACATTCCTCCTGAACCCGAATTGCCTACGTCATATAATATTTGGAATGGGGATGATATTGATAGCACCAAAAATAAAGACGTAGAGGTTACACGAGAGGAAATGCCATTAATAATGGAAGAAAATTCTCAAATTGTTGAAAATAAATCAACAACCAAGGAACCACTAAATCAAGATCCACAAACTGAAAATGTCGAAGTTGATAATAAAACTACATTGATTAATACTGGTGAACCTTTTACCCAGAGCAGCGAACACCAACCCAATCTTACATCACCGCCTGCCATATTACCACCCCCATTACAACCCAGTGAAGGGCAGGATATCAGCAAAAAACCCAAACCTCAAATGTTAACTATCGTAATGAGATCTTTGGGAGACAAAGAAAGAGATATTTTACGTATGCGTCGGGTATATGGAATGCTGATCAGTGATCCAGGTCCTGACCGGTTTGCATTTTATGTCATTGAAAAAAATCGGGGGTACCGTCTTGAATTTCCGAGTGATACTACGCATCTTACAGATCTGCTGATGAAAAAATTAGAATCATTGATGGGAAAAGAAAATATTATCATCGAACCAATCACAATCCTTTAAAAGGATAGCGCGGTTTCATTTTCTTATTATTTCAATAATGTCAATCAATCGATCAACGTTATTATTGTAACTCTCTTAAAAGGATCAATTCTACAATAAAAAATGTTGTAATCTTGATTAAATTGTCTTGAATACCTTCATCATATGAAATCAAAGTGGGAAAGCACACAAATTTGGAGACTATTTTTCAGTTTATAAAATCTAAAAAAACTAAAGTCTTCCGTTAGGAAATATCACCATTTGAGGGAATTTAAATAAATAAACTTTAATAGTCTTTTATGCCTAAATTATTATGATATTTCAATTAGTAAAAAGGTTGAAAATGATACAATAATAAAAAACGTACAATTAACTTACGTTTTTTACATCGGAGCGAATCAATATGAGACGTCTACCTAGGGCAATTACTGGATTAGTAATCTATTTACTCATAATCTTTAATCTAGAGAGAATCACCTTTCAAGATGTTAAACTCATCGATATTAAAGGTTTCGTCTATGTAATGATAGCCCTTTCTATCGTGTTTATTATTCAATTTGATTTCTTTAGACGGCAATCAATTGGGATATTATTATTTATCTCAACAATTTTGTATTTTATTGGCAAATATTTTGTGTTTTATTACTACACAAATTGGGATGAAAATACGGTTTATTTGATTATCACCGAATTATGTTTCCTTTGGTTGGCGATTCTTATTGCCCGCATTGCAGGTACTGCAATAAAAGATTTTGAGACAGCTGTTGAATCGATTACATTCTCCGATATTGAAAAGACCAGACTGCTCGATGAAGCAAGACGAGATATTCAAGCAGAATTTTATCGTAGCAGAAGGTATAATCATCCCCTTACACTTGTTGTGGTGCAGCCAAACACTAATCCAATTGAATTTAACCCACAGGTAGCTATAGAAGAAATCCAAAATTCTATGCTGAGTCGTTATGCAAAGTGACGGACCGGCAGCGCATCTGTC
>JARROY010000157.1:0-5518 GCA_037383445.1 Anaerolineales bacterium
TAAAATTGTTGAATAATAGGTACTGAATGATTCTTGGTGAGATTGTTTCAGTTAACCACCTCCTTTTTAGAAAAATCTTGGATTAAAAAAGATATAATAGATTATATTGACAAACTATATCCTATTATATAGTATTTTGGTTCTAAATATGTGAGATCATCATTTATTTTTGAATTATTTTGTGACAGCCAGCGTTTAGCACTGAATTTTAATAAAACGGTTGTTTTGTTGTAGTTTATTGCCAAAATTTTTAGCGTTACTAAGAGTCTGAAATCCTAATGCACGTGGGGTAAAAATGTTGTATAGTATGTGTATATATCAAATGATGGTTATATAAAACGAACAGGATTAAGTTATGACAAAGTCATTAAAAGATGAAATTAATCGACTGCATGCCCAGGTCTGCAGTGGTTTGGCGGATCCCAACCGAATTTTGATACTGTATACTTTGGCGGATGCCCCGCACAATGTAAGCGATCTAGCAACTCTGCTTGAAATTCCCCAGCCAACCGTCTCTCGCCATTTAAAAGTGCTGCGTGAGCGCAATATGGTCAATGCCGTTCGGGATGGTCAATCAGTATATTACAGCCTTGGAGATGAGCGAATCATTCAGGCATTAGATTTACTTAGGTCTATGTTGGCGGACAGCCTTGAAAGCCAAGTTGATCTTGCAAGGACTGTATCCGAGACAATGCGTTCAAACGAATAAGGCAAACAGACAAAATATTTACTATCAATTTTGCTGCTAGGGGGCTAAAGATATTATTCTCCGCGAAGGATACTTTTTAATTCAAATTTGCCCGAAGGTATAAATGTCCCTGTCCATTAGGGACATTTATACCTATGTATAAGTTAAGGTAATTGTGTAAAATATCACTATGCATATTTGCAAAAACGAATATGTTTATATTTTTATAAGCAAACTAGCTAAGGCAAATGGTAATTGAATGAGCAAAACACTGAGGGATGAGATCAACCGATTACACGCTCACGTATGCAGCGGACTGGCTGATCCCATTAGAATATTAATTTTATACCGATTGGCAAATGCCAAATTAAATGTCACTGAACTTTCCAACACTCTCGAGGTTCCTCAGCCGACGGTCTCAAGGCACTTGAAAGTTCTTCGAGATCGAGACATGGTTCAAGCAGAGAGAGATGGGCAATCTGTTTTCTACACCCTTAGTGATTACCGCATTATTGACGCTCTAGACTTGTTGAGAGGTGTACTTGCTGGCAGCCTCGAATCACAAGGAGCATTAGCTCAATCAGTTGGTGATTCACCTATACAGCAAGGAGAATAGGAGAAAAAAGAATGAAGACGTTGCTAATACTTGGTGCGGGAACTGGTGGAACGATGGTTGCCAATAAGATGGCACATCATCTTGATTCAAATGAATGGAAAATCATTATCGTGGA
Source organism: Anaerolineales bacterium (assembly GCA_037383445.1). Taxonomy (GTDB): domain Bacteria; phylum Chloroflexota; class Anaerolineae; order Anaerolineales; family UBA11579; genus UBA11579. The sequence goes on from JARROY010000157.1 coordinate 1,420, forward strand.
TAAGAACGAAACCCATTATTACCAGCCCGGGTTTCTTTTTATTCCCTTTGGAATTTACTCTCCAACAGATGTAGTAAAACCCAAACGGGATTTTATCCCGCAAAATGTCGAGTTTGTTTTTTCTGATATTGAAGTGATTGAGCCGGAGAAGAGCCGTGTAATCCTAACCCGTGAGAACCGGGTGATCAATTACGATCAGTTGGTCATCGCTACTGGCAGTTATATCCACCCTGAACAGGTGGAGGGAATGGTAGATGGTGGCTGGCAGAAAAATATTTATGACTTTTATACCCCCGATGGCGCCGTGAAGTTGCGAGATTATCTAAAGTTTTGGAAGGGCGGACGCGTGGTGCTGAATGTGGCTGAGATGCCAATCAAATGCCCGGTTGCTCCGTTAGAATTTTTATTCCTGGCAGATTGGTTTTTCCATGAGCGCGGATTGCGTGACAAGGTAGAGATTGTTTATGCAACTCCTTTGTCAGGTGCATTCACTAAGCCAAGGGCGTCATCTATCCTGGGCGATATCTTGGGTGAAAAAGGAATCCACCTGGAACCAGACTTCAATATTATGGAAGTTGACTCGGGGGAAAATAAAATCCGTTCGTACGATGAGCGTGAAATTGAATATGATCTTTTGGTAACAATACCCACAAATATGGGGGCAGATGTTATCGAGCGCTCCAATATGGGTGATGAATTAAATTTTATTCCCACGGATAAGAATACTCTCAGGACGGATAAATGGGAAAATGTTTGGGTGATTGGTGATGCGGGTAATGTTCCAGCCTCAAAGGCAGGCTCGGTGGCGCACTTTATGCTTGATGTTGTCGTGGAGAACATCCTTCGGGCAATTGAAGGATTGGATCCCTTACCAGACTTTGACGGTCATGCCAATTGCTTTATCGAATCAGGCTTTGACAAAGGCATTTTGATTGACTTCAATTATGATGTCGAACCGCTGCCTGGTAAATACCCATTACCTGGTTTTGGTCCCTTCTCTTTACTGCAGGAATCTGCGGCAAACCATTGGGGCAAAATGACCTTCCGCTGGCTTTACTGGAACGTGCTATTAAAAGGAGGGGAAATGCCCTTCGAATCCCAGATGAATATGGCTGGCAAGTGGGCTTAGGAGTTTGATGATGACTCAAGACCTCGACCAAATGAATCAAAAACTGGATACTCTGTTAATCTTTATGGAAGAACAGCAAATCCGTCATCGAGCGATGGATGAACTTCGCAATGATATGATCCCTATTGCCAACCAGATGATTAAGCTGACCATTGATGAACTGGCCGAAATTGGGACGGAGTTTAAGGCCGAAGACCTCCTTTTTCTTTTGAAACGCTTATTGAGGAATACCCGCTTATTAATAAAACTTGTGGATCAACTGGAAGCGGTAATGGGTCTTGCAGATGATGCAGGGACCCTGGGAAAGCAAGTTTTTAATACACTGGTAGAAAAATTAGACGACCTTGAACACAAAGGATACTTTCAGCTGGCAGGGGAAGGAATGCAGATTCTGGATAAGTTTGTAGAGGAAATAGATCCCGAAGATGTTCAGTTGATGGGAAACGCCCTGCTTGGATCACTTAAAACTCTTCGAGAACCTGCCCCAGAAAAAGCTCCATCTCTGTTGGCTTTGGTAGGTCAAATGAATGATCCTGAAGTGAGAATTGGCCTCTCTCGAATGTTAAATGTTATGAAGTCACTGGCTTACTAGGACTGTTGCCAGTTAAAAATAATGGGAACCACTAATAAGGAGAAAAAAATGTTAGACCTATCTATTCTTGAGAACCTAGATTTTGATGACGATGGTTTTATGACTGATGCCCAAGCGTGGACGCCGGAAATCGGTGGTGCTATCGCGCATGTTTTGGAAATTGAGTTAACCGATCGCCATTGGGAGGTAATCGAGTTTTCCCGCAAAGAGTACAGCGAAAAAGATGATGCACCTACATTGCGGAGAATCACCAAGGCACTCAACTTGCCTACGAAAGAATTGTATGCATTATTCCCAGGAGGGCCTGCCAAGATTGCAGCTAAGATTGCAGGTCTTCCGAAGCCCACCGGCTGTATCTAATTGGAATGGATGAATTATTTAGGAGGATGAAATGACATCGGATATACTAGCAAAAATTAGGGGCAAAGCCGAACCAGCAGCAGATAATGGAAAACAAGCCCCTCCGCGCAAACTTTGCCTGGTTGCATCTAAGGGTTCTCTCGATATGGCTTACCCGCCACTGATCTTGGCGAACGCTGCCCGAATGAGCGGAATCGAGGTGGATTTGTTTTTCACATTTTGGGGTCTGGATATTATTACGAAAAAGAAAATGGGCAAGATTAACATTTCCACTGTGGGCAACCCTGCATTTTCCATGGCGCCTTATGCTCCCTGGTTTAAGATACCAACCTGGTTGGGACTTATTCCAGGTATGTCTCGTGTGGCGACTTGGATGATGCGTAACGAGATTAAAAAATTGGACTTCCCGCCAATCCCTGAATTTATCGAAATGCTTATCGATGCCGGAGCAAAGATGTATGGTTGCAAAATGTCGATGGACATGATGAACCTTACAAAGGAAGATCTGGTAGAAGGGGCTGAAGTTCTCGGCGCGATGGAATTCATGGAACTGGCTGAAGATGCCCAGGTAATGTTTGTCTAATCATTTTTAGTTCTCTTCAGGTGTACGTTAGGTATCGGGCAGGTAGATTTTGGTTCTACCTGCCTTATATTTAAGTCTAAACCAGTTGGATTTGGTACCTGTCAAACATACCTTGTATAAATTATGGAAAATACTAAGAATTTTGTTAGGTGACCAAAGTACACTTCTCAGCAATTATAAATTATGGTATAAGTTAACCAACAAGGAATACCCTACTGTGTGCGTGCTTGTTGCCACGAGGTCCTGAGCCAACACCTGAAAATAGGGACCCTTATTCGCGATAGCGATGCGATAGGCAGCCGTTAGGTAGCCAAGGCAAAGCGTCGGAGCGGGCCCTTCCTGCGTAAGCAGGTTCATGACTAGGTAACACACGGCATGGTGGGGTATTTCTATTTATATAGACCATCGCTGCCGAGAAAATTTTCCCCCAGTCGTTCAATCATGGATTTAGAAGATCTCCGTATTAATAGCTGCTTCTCTGATTCAGAGAATATTATTGGGAACAAAAATCCCACAACCCACGTTAAGACCAAGATAACTTATTATAAATATCAAAAGGAGAATAAAATGAAAAACAAATGGTTTTTAATCACAATTCTTACCCTTGCCCTCATGTTCATCTTGGCAGCTTGCAGCTCTGCAGGAGGGAATGCGGCGGGGGGATCTTCTGGTGAAGGGGAAGGCGAACTGCCCCCTGTTGCAGCAATCAGGGCCCGTGAAGCGCTGGCAGCAGAATTAGGGATTGGGGTAGAAAAAGTCGAGATTCTTTCTCAGGAACAGACAGAGTGGATGGATTCCTGTCTAGGTTTAGGTGGTCCAGCGGAGAGTTGTTTGCAAGCTCTTGTGTCCGGATGGCGTGTGGAATTATCTGCAGAAGGGAAGACCTACGTCGCCCGCACCGATGAGACTGGGGATGCAGTTCGTTTTGAAGAGTAAAGGAAATTGAATAATAAGCAACAGGCACCTTTTGGATTTTGGGAAAAGGTGCCTGTTTTTATTTGGATGTTTTTTAGGAAACGTAATGGGCGTAGATTACCCACTCCAACTATTATCTTCTCCCCTATCCTTCGGTTATGCGAGTTGTTCTTGTTCCTGAGGAGTAACGTAAATCAGCGGTAAGCTTAAGATCGTTACGCCGTATTTGACCAGCAAGTTGATCAGGAAAATATCCCATACAACTGGCCAAGGAAGGTTAAACCCAAATGCGCCAATTGCAAAGATAACGTTGTCGACCGGCACGCTGACACTGTTAGAGATCAGCACTCGGGCCCATTGATAACGCGTGGTAATCCGGGTGACAAACCAATGGTAAACCTCCGTGTCAATTAATTCGCTGATCAATTCAGCAGCGATAGAGGCAATCACAATCCGCCAAACAGGGGCGAGGATTGCAGCATATTCCTCATTCAATCCCCAGCCTGGGTCTCCGGGTACC
>JARROY010000158.1:0-5486 GCA_037383445.1 Anaerolineales bacterium
TGAAGTAGTTCGGCTTTTGAAGGAATGAGTGGATCTTGTCGAGTCACCTGCAACTTATTATTTTAAGGTTTTTAGCTGGTTAAGCGATCCCGTTATCGGTTCAATTGAGCCAACGCTCAATACTTTCTATAACCAGTTTTGTGTGCTGGGATATGACCTCAATTGACGATAAAATATTTTAGATATAAATAGTATATAATTTTAGTACGCAATAGTTGCAAATAATCATTTTGCCCCATTCACTAACTAAAATAATTTGTACTGAAGAGTAATGCTCTTGCTAAACTATGAACTCAGCTAAATCTGCGGATCTCTACTATCGTTTGAACCTTGTTTTGGATGGATTTAATCCTACTCGTTGGTCTGATATCGCCCAAATACTAAAACAGATAAAGACCGCTGATTACCTTTCTCAACAGCTGGACAAACAAAATTATCTGGCTCAATTTGCCAAAGGTACTGCTTTTATCACTTTTGATTTCGGGATTGATGGCGTTTCAATTGAAATCTCAAAGTATGCTCAAACCTTAGAAGATATTTACAGTCCCTTTTCCGAGGTTTCATTGCACTTGATCGCCGGTAATTTTCATACAGAGGCCTCATCGGTACTCAGTGATAACTGGTCTAGGTTTCAGATCCAGGGAATCAATGGTTGGAACAAATGGGAAGGTGGGAAATGGTTTCGGGCTCTTTTTGAAAAAGAGATCAAATCAAATAGCCAGGAATCAAAAGACTTGGCTATAGAAATATTTAGACAAGCAATTTCGATCGCCAAACGATTGGGAAAATATTTGATTGATAATCAAATTGCATTATTAATACCTGTCAATATTGCCTCCAATCCTGGCAATATGGCCTTGACCTTGGGCGTAGTTCTACTAACTGAGGTTCTGGGAACTTCCGTGTTGAATTCTAATCATGATTTTTATTGGGAATCAGGAAAACCTTCTCAAGAGAGAGGGGCTGGAGAAAGACCTGGTTTGCGGGATCACTTCTTTCGAAATTTAAACCACAAACCATTCTTCTCACTTTTCCAATCACTTTATCCTTGGAATGGTAACCGTTGGTTGCAGGTAAACATCAACTCTCGCCAATCAAGAAGGTTAATAAATCGATTTGGGTTGCCAAAAGAAAAAATTTATGAAATTTCAACATCCATTGGCGACCAGTTTTTTGAACCATATAACGATAAAGATGTCAAATACGCCCGGCTAAGGATGGCCCACATTTTATCAAATGGAGAAGCCCAATTGCAGCCGATCTCAATATATCAGTATTTAAGCAAGTTAGATGAGTGGATGCTTGATCAAAGGCCTATTATTGTTGGCGCTAGACCAGGTTTATCGATAGATCCTGAATCAGATAATTTGATTATCTTGCTTCAGCCCACGCGCATTATAGCCCGGAAAAGGATTGAACGAAATATTGATTTAATAAGAGCGCAAATGAAGAGAAGCCAATTGGGGAAAGAATTTGAAAGAAATCCAGCCAGACAGCTTGTTTTGCATATCACTGGTCCAACACCTAAGGAGCATCAAAAAGATTTGGAAAAAATATTGGTTGCTTACAAACGGTTAGTTGAAAAGCTGCCGGAAGATATTGCTCAAAGGATATTTGTGGCCTTTTCTGTCGGACAGGATGATCATCCTTCATTTTCAAAACATCAATTTGCTCCCCTTACAATTGATGCCATTTACCGCATGGCCAACGCAGTTGTGTTTCCGAGCGAAACAGAGGGGCGCGGATTGCCGATCATTGAGGCCAGTGCTATTGGAATCCCGATTATCTGTAGTCGATACCATCCCTTAAAAGTCTTTCGTGCTGTGATCGGTAGAGGACTTCCTGAAGAGCTTCAAATCCACTACACTTTTTTCCCAGAAGGATTGTTTCCACCTCGGTTTTTAGAAAAAGTATCCAAAATATTATTGTCGTCGAGAGAAGATCTTAAATCGGTTGCCCACAATAAAACCGCGGTGCAAGTCCGGTACAGTCGTCAGGCTCTCAAAAATAAATTTGAGCATCTGTTGGCTCAATGTTCAAGTTTATTATGAGGAGCTTAATATGCGAATTGGTTTTATAGAAGATACTCACCTGCATGGGGGGACACAAATATGGGTAACCGAGGCTATCCGAGCTTTTATCGAACGCGGACTCGAGGTCACTTTATTAGCCCCAAGTGCTAGCTGGATGGAAGAACAAAATCGCCTAACGGGTGCTAACATCGCTACCTATGATTGGGATGGTGTTGTTGAAGAGAGTCTTCACGATCAAGAAATTTGGACTGAAGCGCTAAGGGAATGTGATATTGCGATCTGCACGGTGCATCCACCTCGGGATGGTTTTCATTGTGCTGTATTTGCTGGGCGTTGTATATATGAAGGGAATTTAAAAACGCATTTGATCACCAAAACAGGAACCATTGTGCCAGAATATTTACGGGATTATTATATACCAGATGACAAAATCAATTCTTCTGTGATCGCAATCGCGGATTTTACCCGCAAATATCTAATTGAGAACTACAAAATCCCAGAGGGTAAAGTTACATTGCTTTATCAGGGAACCGATGTAGATAGGTTTAAACCTCAAACCAACGCTAAAAACGAAGCTCGAAAACGATATCCATTACCCCAAAATGCTTCCCCGATTCTCGGGAACATTGGTTCAATAGAACCGCGCAAAGGACAGCTTGTTTTGTTTAATGCCTTGAAGGAATTAGCTGCTGGAGACTTCCCAAATGCTCACTTGATGATCGTTGGTGATGGCCCTGATGAATCTTTGTTAAAACAAAAATCAAGAGAAATGGGATTAGAAAACCATATTTCTTTCTTTCCCTTTACGGATGAGCCTAACTATATATTTGAACGAATTGATATCACAGTGTTGTCCAGCCTTTACAAGGAGGGGCTTCCAAATGTGTTGTTGGAATCGATGGCAATGAAAGTGCCGGTTGTTTCCTCAAACCTGGGTGGAGTGCCCGAATTGGTGATTGAAGGGGAAACCGGGTATTTAGTCGAGCCTGGCAATCATATTGCACTGTCAATTGCGATAAAAAATTTGTGGTCAGATCAAGAAATGTATCAGAAAATGAAATTGAATGCACGTAATTTGATCACACAAAAATTCAACAAGGCTATCCAATTTGATAGGTTTAAGGACCACTTTTTCCACCTAATTCATCCAATTTAAGATAAAATCATCGGGGTCCAAAGGTAGGGTTTGGGCAAAAATCTGAAATGTGCGTAGCTGAAAACAGAAGAGAATGCTATCAGTTCTGCAAACATCATAAAACGGATGCAATATGGAAGATCCTTTACAAAGATCACTCAATGTCGGATTTATATCATTTCGATTTCAAGGAACGGATGGCGTTTCTTTAGAAACCGCCAAATGGGCAGAAGTGTTGGAGGAGATGGGGCATGTATGCTTCTACTTCTCAGGTTTATCAGATCGCCCTCCGGAGCGGTCTATGGTCATAGAAGAAGCTCACTTCCTTCATCCTGAAATTCGAGATTACTATCATAAATTTTTCAATTCAACAAAGAGAACGGAAGAAGAAACTCGCTGGATCCATGCCAAAAGGGAGTATTTCAAAAAACACCTATATAAATTTATAGATGAATTTAATATTGATATATTAATTCCCCAGAATTTATTATCCTTCCCGCTAAATATTTCTTTCTCTATGGCGCTGACGGAACTCATAGCCGAAACTGCCATACCAACCATTGCGCATCATCACGATTTCACATGGGAAAGAAAACCGCTCCTTGTAAATTCAGTTTGGGATTACATCACCATGGCTGTTCCCCCAAATTTAAAATCGATCCAACATGTGGTCATTAATTCATCTGCCAGTCACCAATTGGCACGTCGAGTAGGAGTCACATCGACGATTGTGCCTAATGTGATGGATTTTGAGAATCCTCCAACTCAATCTGATGAGTATTCAGCAGATTTGCGGGAAGCCCTGGGGATTGAAAAAGACGAGTTATTCATTTTGCAACCCACCCGTGTGGTTCAGCGAAAAGGCATAGAACATGCGATTGAGCTGGTCAGCAGGATGGGAAGAAAAGCCCGCCTGGTCATTTCCCACGCTGCGGGAGATGATGGATTTGAATATGAAGAGAGGGTGGCAGATTTTGCTAAGCGGATGGGCGTAAGGGCAATTTTCTCTTCCGAATTGTTCGATGAGCACCGTGGCATAACCAAGGATGGCAGGAAAGTATATAGCCTGTCAGATGCTTACCCTCATGCTGATCTCGTAACATACCCATCGTTAATCGAGGGTTTTGGGAATGCTTTTTTAGAAGCCCTATATTACAAAAAACCTATTGTGGTCAATAATTATGCGATATTCGCAACGGATATCAGGCCAAAAGGTTTTAAAGTCATCGAATTTGATGATTACATTACAGAAAAGACCGTTAAGGATACCTTGCGTATCCTGGATGATTTTCCCCATCAAGAAAAACTTTGTAATTTAAATTATTCCTTGGCATTGCGATATTTTTCCTATAAAGTGCTTAGAAGTCAATTGAGGGTGCTCTTGGCAAACGCCTTTGGCTCAAATGGAATCTGATCGCGTCAGTGAGGAATCGCCTGGACGCATAACATAGTCATCAATATTGGTTGAAAAAAATATTATTTTAAAATTCTTCCCCAGCAGAGCAATTCGCCTTCCAGTGATTTTAGAATTTCCAGGGCAGCATTGTGCAACCGCCATCACATCCTAAACAAATTATGGATGCGGTAGATGCAAATTCATGTACTCTGGAACAGAAAGCCCTGGTTCGAATCCAGGTCCCGCGGCCTCAAATACCCCCGCACGCGGGGGTATTTCTGTTTTACAAGCCGTATATTGTGGTTTGGCCTTTGGGGAAGTTTGTTTCTGGTGCAACGTGGTGCAACCGCAGAAGGCTTGTTGCTTCGATAGGTTTCTAGATGTTTATATCGACTTCGATTGGTTTTGTGATTTTATTCATCAGGTAAACCATTTCTCTGTGGTTTGATGGGATCATTTGCCGTAATTATTGCATGTTATGCGAGGTTGCGAGTGTCCCAAACGACGACTAACAACGATACCGAGAGTAGACTGAAAAAAGCTGCGCCTTATAGGCTACTGCATCCTGCCCAGTTCGGCTAGCTTGGCCATGCCGATCTCAGTTACAGCCTCCACACGTGCAATGGCGTCAACCACATCAGGGTCACTGGTCTGCTCAGCCGGGATGCGAGACCGGTACAGGCTGGTCGCATGCGACCAGCGTTTGACATCCGGGTCCGTAGCCAGGGCTTGTGATCCTTGAGCACCCTGGACGAACATCCGGGGCCAGTCAGCCGGTGTGTTCGGGAAGGCTTGCGGCGGGCAGAGCCGGTTTTTCTCGGTATCGTCTTTGCGGGTCGCTTCCACGTAGCCTGCGAGCGCAGCACCAAAGAGAGGTCCGGTTGCAACGCTCTGAAGTATGATGGCCTCAAGCCCCCAGACC
>JARROY010000159.1:0-5479 GCA_037383445.1 Anaerolineales bacterium
AAATCACGCTTTCGATCCCGACATCGCCGTCTGCCACGCCTGCCATGCCGATGCTGACGATTTAAAACTCAATGGTTTGCAGGATGCTGTCCAGGCGATGCTGGACGAACTCGGTGATGCACTGGTTGCCGCTGGCGTGTTGAGCGAAAACACTCCCGATGGGCACCCGACTGTAGAGGAAGCCCCAGAAGGCTTGGCGATTGGTCTTTTCAACTGGATTTATGTTGCCCACGAAGACAAGAGCATGGGCGTGCATAACCCGGCTTACACCAAGGCGCTGCTCCAGGCTGGCTTGGACGCACTGCCGTAGTCAAGTAAGAATTAAACACGTTTTAAACCAGGCTGCGATGGCATTTGGAAAGATGTTCATCGCAGCCATAGCTCTGACCGACAACGAATGAGCTGTCTGCCAGGAGGAGTGCACGACTACGGAATGCGAATTCTCTGGCCTGACCTAAAAGTGATCTTGTCGCATAGAGCTACCCTGACTAACAGATTGTAAAAGCCATTACTGCTAAAGCGGCCGGGACCTCAACTGTCCCGGCTGCCAGTTTTTTATGTGTTAAGAATGATAAATACGCATAAGGAAAATTAATCAATATGCTTGTCATAATACTAGTTTTTATGATATATTAGTGAAATATTGTACAAGAATAAGATTTGCTAATGGCTGTGTAGGTTGTGGCTGGCGTGGTTCCCCAGCCTAAAATTGGAAAGAAAAGGAAAGGCAAAATATGCATAAGCGACCCAACCCAATCAAGGTGGGTAATATTTCCCTGGTTGGCATCACGATTGCCGTGATCTTCGCTTTAGGGATGCTTGGAGTGATGTTATTCCCCCAACCTGTAAATGCGAAACCGGTCGTGGAAAGCCCTGTCACCGGGATACAAACCCCTTTGTTAAACCACCCTTCCCAAGAGACCATCGAGAAAGAGGCTTGTCTGGTTTGCCATCAAATGGAAGGTATGGTACTGCCACTCAACAATGGGGAAGAACTCTACCTGACCATTGACCCGGAAGGATTTGCCCAATCGGTCCATGGGCAGTTAGAGTTTGATTGCGTCACCTGCCATACCAATATCACCGGATACCCCCATCCGGAACTAAGTGCGGTAGACCGCCGGGCGGTTAGCGTCATGCTGACCCAGGTCTGCACCACCTGTCATGTGGATCAGGCGGCGGAATATTCCGAAGGGCAGCACGCCCAGAAGTTCGCTCAGGGAAACCTGGAAACGGCGCTGTGTGTAGATTGCCATACTGCCCACAGTGTCACCGATATTCGAGGCTCTAAAGTAGAGATTGCAAAAGTCTGTGAGAGATGCCACTCCGATATTTACAATATTTATAAGGATAGTGTGCATGGTGCAGCTCTGTTGGAGGAAGGCAATACCGATGTGCCGACCTGCTCAGACTGCCATGAAAACCACGATAATACCGGCCCGGATGATCCTGGCTATGTGCTGTTTTCCCCGCAAATTTGCGCCAGATGCCATGCCGATGAAGACCTGATGGCGAAATATGGGATTAATACGGAGGTCTTTCAAACCTATGTGGCGGATTTCCACGGTACCACGGTGACCATCTTTGAAAAAGTTGCCCCAGACCAGGAAACCAACAAACCGGTGTGCATCGACTGCCATGGAGTGCACGATATCCGCTCCCCTGATGATGCCGCCAGCTCGGTGATGAAGGAAAACCTAATCACCACCTGCCAGCGCTGCCATCCAGACGCCAAACCTGATTTTGACGATTCCTGGCTGGCGCATTACCGGCCTGATTTGGATAATGCCCCAATTGTGTATCTGGTGAATGTCTTTTATTCCGTGGTAATTCCGGTCACCGTGGGTGGGATGCTTATATTCATTGCTACAGATATCTTTAGAACTTTAGCAAAGAAGCGCAAAGCAAAGAAATCTGCCGCGGCAGAAAGCGCTGCAGAGGAAGGAGAGTCTTCCGATGAGTAATCAAGAGAAAAAAATCCTTCGATTTTCTAGGTTCCGCCGACTCCAGCACTGGGTCAATACCGCGTCGTTTCTCACGCTGGGATTTACCGGGCTGATTCAAAAATTCAGCCAGGCGCCGATTTCCCTGTTTTTCCTGGAGCAATTGGGCGGGGTTGATGTTGTGCGGATTATCCACCGTGTTTCGGCGGTGATTTTGGTGCTGATTACAATTGTTCATTTCGGAGATGCCTTTTATTCCTGGTATGTCAAACGCAAGCCGCTTTCCATGCTGCCAGGTAAAGAGGATATTACCAATGCCTGGGGACTGCTGTTGTATAACATCGGCATCCGGAAAGAAAAACCCGAACAGGGTTTCTACACCTTCGAAGAGAAATTTGAATATTGGGCTCTGATCTGGGGTACGGTCTTGATGGGTGCTACAGGTTTCATTCTCTGGAACCCGATCCTGGCGAACCGGATTCTCCCCGGTGCTTGGATCCCTGCGGCCAAGGCTGCCCACGGATTGGAAGCCATCCTGGCAGTGCTGGCGATCCTCATCTGGCACATGTACCATGTTTTCATCAAACACTTCAACAAAAGTATGTACAACGGGTATATGAGCCGAGAGGAGATGGAGCATTATCATGCAAAAGCCTTGGAGGGACCGCAGTATTCCCCTCCGTCGAAGAGTGATTCACGCTTCCAGGATCGCAAGCGGACTTTCCTGACGGTATACAGTATTGTTGCGGTTGTAATGCTTGCGGCTTTGGTCTGGTTGGTTACGGCCGAGAAAACAGCTCTGGCGACCGTCCCGCCGATTAATGACCTGCGGGAGGTGATCGCGTATTCCCCCATGCAGGATACCCCGATTCCGACCTTTATGCCTGAAGAGGTCGCCGATATTGGGGATACCTGGTACGATGGCGTTGGCAGCTTTATTCAAGATTGGTGTGCTTTCTGCCATAAAGCCGAGGATGGGTTAGGGGGCCTGAATCTGACCACTTACGAAGGGGCTCTGGCTGGTGGTAACAGCGGCCCGGCAATAAAACCCGGTGCCTCTGGCGTCAGCCCGATGATTATCTGGCCGCAGCGAGAAGATCATCCGGTTCATTTGGACCCGGATCAGATCGCGGCATTGCGCATCTGGATTGATGGCGGTGCCCCGGTTGGAGTGCAGAAAGAAACCCCAACCCCGGAGCCAACTGCCGCAGCCCCTGCCAGCGCGGTGAGCCCTGAGAATGTCACTTATGAAAATACGATGCAGGAATTGTTCGCCAGTTCGTGCGGTATGTGCCATGGTTCATCCGGCGGTCTGGATGTGTCCACCTATGGGAGCCTGCTTACCGGAGGCGACTCGGGACCTGGGATTGTCCCCGGAGACCTTGATGCCAGTGTGATTTATCAGGTGCAAGCATCCGGAGCAGGGCACTTTGGGCAGTTCACCGATGAGCAGCTCACCCTGCTGGAAGAATGGATTCTGGCAGGCGCACCCGAAAATTAAACGCGACCTTTTTCATCGCTTATACTCCTGAACCTGAGAGGGGCACAAATCTTGTGCCCTTCTCTTGTTTTATATGGTGTAACGTGACCGATTTTTGATCGGAAGATCAGCAGAAATTGGGTAATAAGCAAAGCTGATTGATTAGTGAAAGATTTCTTTATTTATAGTATAATGTCCCCCTGTACTTATCAATAATGAGGAGACTCACAGTGAAGAAAATTAAACATACCATCAAACAATTCTTCTTCCCGCCTGCCAAAACGCCATTGGCGAGACGAATCTTGCCTTATGCCGTTTTGGGCGTATTATCCGTTGCCTTGTTAATCGGCGGGTCCTATGGATGGGAATATTCCAACTCACCCGAATTTTGTGGAACTTCCTGCCATACCATGCCGCCGGAGTATTCGGCATATCTTGTATCCCCGCACGCTCGCGTTCAATGTGTAGAATGCCACATCGGCCGAGACGCTTTTGCCTCACGTTTTACCAGAAAAGCTGGCGATCTGCGGCATGTTTTCCTCAATATTACCAAGCAGTATGAGTACCCGATCCATGCCAGGAATATGCGCCCAGCACGTGAAATTTGCGAGACCTGTCACTTCCCTGAAAAATTCTCCAATGACAGCTTGGAGCAAATGGTCAAATACATGCCGAACGAGGAAAATACCCCCTTTACTCTGTATCTGATTATGAAGACAGGTGGCGGAACAGCGCGTGAAGGCCTGGGATATGGGATTCACTGGCATATTGAAAATGTGGTTGAGTTTTACGCAACCGATGAACTTGAACAGGATATCCCTTACGTCCGGGTGACTGATTTTGATGGGAACCAGACCGAGTATGTTGATGTCTCTGCAGATCTTGATTCGTCTCAGATTAATGAGGAAGATCTGACACGTATGGACTGCATCACCTGCCACAACCGGGTAACCCACCGCATCCCGCAGCCAGATGTTGCGGTCAACCAGGCGGTTTCAAAAGAACTGATTTCTAGTGACCTGCCATACGTAGTGCGGGAAAGTGTTGCACTGCTGCGAGGAACATATCCAGATAAGGAAACTGCCTTGGATGCGATGAACGGGTTGATGGATTTCTATAATGATAATTACCCGCAGGTTGCAGCAGAAAAATCTGAACAAATCTACCAGGCGATCGGCACTTTGCAGGATATTTATCGCCAGAGCGTTTTCCCAGATCAAAAAATTGATTGGAATTCTCATCCCGACAACCTGGGTCACAAGAACAATCCCGGATGTTTCCGCTGCCATGATGGCAAACACCTCACCGAAGAAGGTCAAGCTGTTCGATTGGAATGCAATATTTGCCACTCGGTGCCTGTCTTGAGCACGGAAAACCAGCTGACGACGGATATCGAGATCACCAGTGGTCCCGAACCGGCCTCCCATACCCTGACCACCTGGATGGCGCTGCATGGACGTGTCAAGGATAATGGCTGTAAAGCCTGCCATTCCACCCCAGAAGGCATTGAAGACTTGGCGACACTGGAGGGTAAACCCCCAGTGGATAATTCCTTCTGTGGCAACGAAGCCTGCCATGGAAATGTGTGGACATATGCTGGTTTCAATGCGGTTGAACTGGAGCCGATCCTTTCAGAGCAGCTTAAGGAACTGATTGCTGCCCGCCCGCCAGAAGTCACCGTTGAAGAAGGTGCGGCACTCACCTACGAGGCTCAAATTCAACCATTACTTTCAACCCGATGTTCTGCCTGCCATGGTGATGGTGCAACCGGTGGTTTGACCGTGACGGATTACCAAAGCCTGTTGGCCGGTGGAAAGAGTGGACCTGGGATTGTCCCCGGAGACCTCCTGGCAAGCATGGTCTATGTCCGTCAAACGGGTGACACTCCTCACTACGTTCAGCTGACTGACGATGAGGTCAAGCTGCTTGAAGAATGGATCTTGGCCGGTGCCCCTGAGAATTAGTGGTATGCACTGATATCGAAACCAATTTTTGAATGAAATAAAAAGAGGCTGGAATTTTTTTCCAGCCTCTTTTATTTATTGTGAGATTGGAT
>JARROY010000160.1:0-6793 GCA_037383445.1 Anaerolineales bacterium
CATCTGCAAGGTCGCGGATGACCAGACCACGCTTGGGGGCAGGGACTTGGCGCCAGGAAAGGAAACTTTTTTGGGCGGTTGCAATCACCTGCTGGTAAGTATCGGCGGTGGCAGGTATGACGCTTGCAATGCGGTCGCCGGTGCTGGGATTGTAGGAAATGATTTCTTTCGCTCTGGGATCACTGATCCAGTTGTCTGACCCGGTTGAAACGCCGGGGTTGATATCCTTGATATGTAATTTTTTTAATAATGCCTGGGTGGACATGCTGACCTCCGAATTACCTGCTGATGACAAGGTACCGTTTCGAACAGTTTGAGAACTGAGATACTCAAATTGATATACGATAAATACGACCAATATTATAACAATTAATCCAGCCTTTTTGCATGATTAGAGGGAATTTCATAGAAAAAATTTATAACTGTTGGAAAACTACCGCGCTGACCAAGATATGGTATGGGCTCTTTACCAAACGCCGGGAATAAGCGCCTTCCGGTCCGGGGGATATAGCGGGAAATTCTCCTGATACCAGGCGTGATGGCTTCGTGCCCGTGGGGCGAGGTTTACCAAGGTCCAGATGGCAAAACACAATCCAGGAAGAGACCAGGTAGCAATTGCCCAGCCGAACCATTCGATAATCTCTCCAAAATAGTTAGGGCAAGAAACCCAGGCGTAAAGCCCTCCATGAGGAATTTTATATCCCTTTTCGCCTGTTTTGCGGAGGTTTTGAAGCACTCTATCAGCCCATCGGTTAATCACAAACCCCACTAAAAAGATACTCAGGCCAACCAGAAAGCGCGGGTCTTTCAGCCAATCTAGGGAGTAGCCATTAGATTTAATGAAAAGATAGTATCCGTTGAGAAATCCATTGACCAGATTAAATAGAAACGCCATCATCACCACTCCGAGAGGCATTCTCTTTTGTCCATCCGAGATCATGAATGGATAGATGAATGCTCGATGGATGTAGTGCGCCTGCCACAGGAAGAGAAAAATGACCAAGATAATATTGTTTTGTGCACCATCTATAAGAAAAAGAATTAGCATCAACAGAGGTGAGGGGGCTTCCATCACCAACCAACCTAAGCGGTTGTATATCAAAGGACCCCAGCCTTTACGCATATGTCTGCCGTATGGCGCGATGACAAAAAATAAAACGATAAAGACAACCAATGATAGGGCAAAACTCGTGATCAGGGTATAGTGGTAGAGGGTGGATAAATTCAAAGAGGTATCTCCGTTTAGGTTGGATGAGTATTTGTTAGAGTAAGGTATCCATTGTCGATAAACCACTGGATTGTGTCGAAAATCGTATCCCGAAACGGCCGGGGCTGATAATTTAACCGGTGCCTGGCTTTGGAATCATCAATGTTGCGGTTACTTTTTAGTGCTTTTACAGTGGCTCGGGTGAAGATATTCTCTTCCCCGAACACTCTGGAAAGGGCTGCACTGATTGGTATTCCCGCGGCAGCCAGCCAAAGAGGAACAATGAGTTTTGGAGCAGGGTTTTTGGAGATTTCTGCCACCAACTGCCCGATTTGTTCTATCGACCGCCAATGACCAGCAACAAGATAGCTTTCTCCTGTAATGCCCAATTGGCTGGCCTGGATCGCGGCGACAGCCACATCTCGCGCATCAACCCAATTGAATCCCGCGGTAATCAGCGCTGGCAGCCGGCCGTTGGCCATGTGTAACAAAGCTTTGCCCAAATAGGAAGGTTCGAAATCATACGGGCCAATTATTGCGGTTGGATTAAGGATCACCGCATCCAACCCCATTTCTAGCCCTTTGTGAACTTCCTCCTCTCCGGCAGCCTTTGACCGGTCGTAGGGAGGGTAATTGGTGGATGAGGTACGCGGGCGGGCTTCGTTGACAGGGAGGTCGTAAGGTTCCTGTTGGAGAGCGTGGATGGAGCTAAAATGGATCAGCCTTTTAACTTTGGATTTAATGCACGCCTGGACAACATTGCGGGTGCCGATAATATTTACCCGTTCCATTTGCTTCCAGGAATCCATCCTGAGGGAAATAGCTCCTGCGACGTGATAAACGATCTCGGCATCGACGAAAGCTGCTTCCAGCGAAGATGGCGAGAGAAGATCGCCGGCTGCAATCTCAATATCCAACCCGGCAAGCGGGCGTGTGTTTTGATGAACCAATGCACGTACTTTAGATCCCTGTGCTAAAAGGGTGCGGATAAGATTATTGCCGATCAACCCCGATGCTCCGGTGACCACGATCATAAAATTCCCTGACCTTTGATGATATCGATATCAAATGCAGAAACACCAAAAAGATTTGAAGGTTTCTATATTGGCCAAACAAGACTAAAACCATAAATTATATCCAGTGCATTTTAGAGGCAGAGAATATCCCCTAAAATTCCTATTCGGTTTTGGCATCATTATTGCAAGATACCATCTATAATCAATTATCAATAGAGAATGAAAATGGAATTAGGTCATGTGGGCACTCACGATTAGAACTTCACATCAGAAAGTCGTTGAATACCATCCCAAACCAGGCGTGACAAAAATTGGGCGGACTCCTGAGAATAACATTGTCCTGAAGGATGAAGCTGTTTCCCGTTATCATGCAGAAATTATTTTTGATCCGCGTAAAAAATTGCTGTCCATCAAAGATCTTGAAAGCACGAACGGAACCTTTCTAAACGGAAGAAAGATTGACAAAGCCGCGCTGGAAGATGAAGATCAGGTGCGAATTGGTCAGAGCCTGATTTCTGTTAAATTGGCGGATACTCAACTGCTGGATTACCAGGAAAATATTGTTACCTTCACCCCAGAACTATCCAAAGCTCTGCTGATCGAATCGATCGAAAATTTTGGACTTTTACTGAATGATCTCTCAATGAATTTGATCAATGTTTCTGAAAAACAAGAAGCTATGGACGAAATTGCCGCGTTCATCAAAGATATGGTGGATGCAGATGATTGCCAAATCATGCTCAAAGAAGAATTTGATAATCTTGCCAAGAAAGGCTTCCCTCCTGCGATTGTAAATCGATTGATGGAGGAGCGAACACCCACCTTGATTTCCAATATCCAGGCGGATAAAAAACTGACCAAAGCCTTAGCCTCCTCAACCACAAGCTCGTTGATCGTTCATCCGGTGGTCATCGGAGCTGAACTGGTTGGCATTATTTATGCCAGTCAGGAAAGACAGGCCAAGAAGCCATTCGACCGAAATGACCTTCAAATGGTGATGGCCGTCGGTCATCAGTTAGCCCTGACTCTATTGAGGTTCGATCACCAAAAAGAACTTATCCATCATGCCAACCATGATCCTCTAACCAATTTACCCAACCGAACGCGTCTGTTAGACCGTCTGGAGCAGGCGATTGCCAGATCTAAACGTGAAAAAGATTTCCTCTTCGCCCTGTTTTTCTTCGATATGGATGATTTCAAAATCGTGAATGACAGTTTGGGACATATCATGGGAGACAAAATCCTGAAAAAAATAGGGGAAAGCCTGATTGAGCGCTTTCGGGATGTGGATACAATTGCCAGAATCGGCGGGGACGAGTTTGTCATCCTTTATGAGGGATTGGTAGAGGTAGAGGATACGCTAAACGTGGCTGAAAGGTTGGTTGATTGTTTTAATTCCCCGTTCCTGGTCGATGACCACGAAATTTTTATCGAAGTGAGCATTGGGGCAACCACCAGTGTGATGAAGTATGATACGCCGGAGGAAGTGCTGCGTGACGCCGACATCGCCATGTACCGGGCAAAAGAAACTGGGGGGAGCAATTTTCAGCTTTATGACAGCATTATGCATAAAGAGTTGGTTGCCTTGATGGAGCTCCAATCTGCCGTACGGAAAGCTGTCCATCACGATGAGTTGGTCCTCTATTATCAGCCGGTAATATCGCTTAAAACCAATCAGATAGTAGGCTTTGAAGCGCTGGTGAGATGGGATTCTCCCGAAAGAGGATTTTTGGGCCCGGACAGATTCCTGAATGCCTTGGATACAACCGGTTTGTTGAATGAACTCGATCTATGGGTTTTTGAGCGGGCGATTAGAGATTTTTCTGTGTTAAAGAAAGCAAACCAGAATGGAGAGCCGCTGTATATTTCGATCAATATGTCGGAACGGACATTTTTCCATCCAGATATCCTGGAAATTATTGATCATTTGATCGCAGAGGCGGGATTGGAATCCGGCAACTTGGTCATCGAGATAACCGAGCAAACTATTTTAAGGCAGAAGAAACAGTTTTGCAGTTGATGAACAACCTGCGTGATAAAGGGATCATGTTGAGTTTGGATGATTTTGGTACGGGATATTCCACGTTGGGGTATTTACACCGCTTTCCGGTAGATTACCTAAAGATTGATAAATCTTTTATCCAAACTGTCGGCCTTGGTGGTGAAAATTCGAGGATTGTCCAGACGATTGTAAATCTGGCAGAACACATTGGGATGGATGTGATTGCAGAAGGAGTTGAAACGATCGAGCAGTTAGACTTTTTAAGGAAGATTAACTGTGGGTATGTTCAAGGATTTTATTTTTCACATCCCGTAGATTTTGAAAAAGCACTTGATCTTGTCCGGCTCAATCCTGTTTGGAATCCTGCTTAAATTGCTATTTCTTTTTAAATAGAAGCCACACTAATCTATTGATCCAATGGATTTCAATAAGTGTCTACATATCCAGATCGATACAGGACTGGTCGGGTTTGATTTTTAAGCAATTATAGCCTTTTCGATATGTGGGCGAACCTTACGGTGTAAAAGTAACAATAAAGGGTATGTAATTCACTCCAATTAAGAAAACAACTCTCGTTAATTGTTCAAACTTGGCTTTTACCAAAGCAAAAGATCAGGAAACTTTTGAACGGGAGATGGATGCCATCAACAATATCAAAGGTATCCGCTCTGGAACCGCTGGTTCGAGAAAATCATCTTGCGGGTGTGATTTGCAAGTTGGAAATGACTCCGTAGCCATAGCAATACAAACCCACAGAACCGCCGCTCCGGCCGCTGAGTTCGGTCACTTGTAGCGAAGGTTCCTCAGCATTATTGACAAATACCCTTATTTCGCCCCCTTCGATTTCAATCTTTACATGGAACCACATATCACCATCCGGTGCAGGTTCTACCGGTTGCTCGTATTGTCCAGGATATTTTGCCCTCAGCTGATCCCAAGGCCATTCTGGTGAAGAAACATATTGCACAGCGTGGGCTCGACGTTCCGCGTCGGGAACGCCGAAATTGAACGGACGGAAGTAGACTGCATCGTAAGTAATTTCATCCACTACCCGAAAGGCTATACCAACGAAGCTGCCCTGAGGGGGTTGGGTTTTTCCTTTCGCATCAAACTCAATTGTGCCATGGGTGAACTCAAACCCGTCTAGCCAGATAATATTGAAATTCCCATTGTCGATCTCAATAGCCGATGCACCTTCTATCTCAATAAGATTAACGACCTCAATATACCCGGAGATACGGAGGGTTGGGTGTTTCTCGCGCTGCATCCAACAAAGAGCGTGAGACAAATACTGGTAAGCACGACCCATTTTTTCATGCAGTCTCCTTTAATCAAATCTCGATAAAATATTGTCAGAATAATCAGGCAATAAATTCATATTAGCATGAAACTTTTCTATGGCGTGGTAAACTTTGATTAGTAAAACATTAAAGGGGTTATGCGGTTCAGGCAAATAGGGAAGGCCACAGTGGATGCACCATTTCACTTTGTTTTATCAATTAAACTCACTTGATCATAGTTTTGAGAAAAATTAATAAGCATCTGCTCCTATTTAGGGTGTTGCAATTCAATGCTCTTAAATCAAATTAGAAGTCCAGAAAAAGAGGCCAACTGTATTGTCAGTTGGCCTCTTGAAAATTAAGGATTCAATGGTAGGGGAATTATTCCTACCATCCAGGGGGTAAGCCCATATCAGGCTGGCTGAAATCGCAGACTCCATCCGGGAAGATCGCCATAAGTTGGGCTTGTTCTATTGGATTGGGAGTCCATACACCGTAATCGCCATCCGCAATTGCCTGAGCAACCGATTTTAGGTGGCATTTAAAGATACTGCCCTTAAATGGGCCTCCAGCCACGATGCGTGAAGTCCCGTAAACAGGGAAGAGAGATGTGCAAGTGCCTGCTGGATTGTTGTCCAGGATGCCATCCCAAACATGGTCTCCTGCAGCGATTTCATTTCCGTCCTTATCGAAGCAGCGGTCGACCGCTCGACTTGGTTTGTTACCAGCAACTCCACCAGCGGGATTTGCCAGGATATTGGACATCCACTCATCAATCACCTCAAATGCTTCGGGTGTCTGATCAAACTCAGGTCCATAGGGTCCTATGTCAGTAAACCAGATGACCTGGTTGTCCGAGTTGCCTTTGAAATCGCGGATACGCTGCCGGGATGCGAAGGACTGGTGAGAGTTGTGCATATTCAGTTCGCTTTCCAAGTAGTTTCGCCAATCGATGATGGGAATATCGATGTCCCCTCGAAAAACCAGACCAGATTCGTAAGCGGCTTGCATCGCTGTTAGATTTCCCTCCACCCTGGGGGCGGGTGAAAATGGATCAGTACTAAATACTTGATTGCGATAGCTCCACGGGTCCCAATTGGACATGTCAATTACCCCGGGCGGATAGAACGGAGAGCCTTCCTGCACCATATCCGGTTCATTCTTCCAGCCACCGATGACGAAGTTCAATTGCAGGAATTCAGCAGGGGTGATCTGCCCCGAAGCGACTGCGCTCAGACCGTACTGAACGCCTACATTGTCCCAGAAATTTCGCGCGTAACCATCATCA
>JARROY010000161.1:0-5435 GCA_037383445.1 Anaerolineales bacterium
AAATGGCATCTACCTTCCAACTAATTCCAACCTTTATGAAAAACTTGGCTGTTCATGCCTTAACCAGCATCATCTTAAGGGTTATTTCCATAACCGATTTACTGGAATTGCCGGTAATTTTTCAATCGCTTCTTTATCCAGTTTTAGCTTGACGGTATTATCTGTGATCTCTTCAATATCGGATACAGGGATGGTGACATCCCTTTTTCCCCACAGATGTCCTTCGCGCAGCACCAGATGGGTAATCACGTCGTTAAGCGGATCAACTAAAAACTCATCCACCGCTCCGACCTTTCCATCTGTAGCTTTTACTGCTGCACCTCGATGAATCGCAATTTCTCCTGTCGGAATGTTTTCTTTCTCAAGTTGGATCGGTTCTTCTTCATATCGGCTGTAAGGCCATAACATGTAAGGAACGTAATATGGGAGCGTAGTTCGTAAATGACCGGCTTGAATAAAATCCGTTTCCTTGAATGCCTGCATCTGGGATAAATCGGTTTTGCTGCAGCGCAATTGGATCGATTTCGGTGTCGATGAAAGAATCAAGCTGACTGGAACGATCCTCTCGATATTTGGGAAAGCATTTTCAGCTACCACAACATGGGTCACTTTCTCGTTGACCGGGTTGATGATCAGGGACGTTGAACGACCACATGGCTCAAGAGCGCACAAAACGTCAACATTAATTGGAATATCCATAATTTTCTCCTTTTGAACAAAACCTTCTTTGTTTTGTATTACTTTATCACTGTCATATATGCTTAGTCTTTATTCGCCACTTATAGATGCATTAAGCAAGCATTAAGGTTAAGATTCTTAAAAAATTACCGGCTGCGCAGCTTGTGTGGGCAGCCGGTATTACGGAGGAGAAGAAAAAATTAGTGTTTATCGTCTGCGTCCACCCAACCGCAGCATGAACAAGAACAGGTTAACAAAGTCGAGGTACAGGCTTAAAGCCCCTAAAATGCCTAACCGAGCTTCAATATCTTCGTTGCCCTGTTGAAGTGCAACTGCCGTCATGCGTTTTATCCGTTGGGTATCATAGACGGTCAAACCCAAGAAAAGCAGGATCCCTACAAAAGTGATCACCCAGCCCAAGGCGGAATTCGCCCAAAACATACTCACCACCATCGCGATGATCAGCCCAATTAAACCCATGAGCAGATAGGTCCCCATCTTAGCCAGATATATTTTTGTCGTATAACCAATCACACTCATCACGCCGAAGAGAGCCGCGCTGGCCAGGAATGTATAAGCCACACTCCCGAGAGTGTATACCGCGAAAAGCACAGATAAAGTCACCCCATTCAGAACTGAATAGGCAAAGAACAGGGCCATTGCCGTTGCAGCGGATATTCGGTTGATCCCCCATGTCAAACCAATCACCAGTGCTAATTCTAAGATCAGTAAGCCAAAAAAGATGATGGGTTGACCTGCAAGAATTGGAAAAAGAGGTGAATTAGCGATCAGAGCAGAGACTCCCGCTGTGGTAAAAAGACCCAGTGCCATCCAGACATAAACCCGCCTGATGACAGCCGCAAAAGTATCATCCAACAAACCGCTGCCAACAAAATTATAGCGATCGGTATTCGAATAGTTATTTAACATTTCTAATCCTTTTATTAAACTTATTTACCATTCATCATCGGCAGAGTCACTACACAATTATCACTCCCTAAACTGTTAGGAACATAACCATCCGCATGCCAATCATTGCACCAAACCTTTCCATTAATCAAATAACGGAACTGGTAATTTTGTCCGGGTCCCAATTCTACAGTTGTAGAATAAATCCCATTCCTCAATGTCATTGGAACAGCATTGCGTTTCCAATCGTTGAAATCACCAGCTAAATTGACACTCTTAATCTTGACATCCTGAGGGCATTCCTCTTTCGGAAGTTTGAAATTTACCTTCCATACCTTGCGAGATTTGACATAAGTCTTTTTTATCATCATAATCCTTCTTTCTTATTGCCAATTCGCTGCAGCCGGTGTTTCCGGTTCTTAATACCTCTGTTTCGGCAATAATATGTCTATCTGTTTTATATTATCTTCCAAAAGGACCATCCTGTCCTTACAAACCGATTATCCAAACCTTATCACCTGCTTAAGCCTTTATTCGCCTCAGATGTCCTCATCGTCAGGTTTGCCATCCTGCTTTGGATTGGCCGCGAAGATAAAAAGTTCCAGCGCCCCAATTTAGGACGAAGCACATGGTCCAGACCATAATACTGACCAGCGGAAAGCAAGAACAATCCGAGGAACCCGAATACATAAATCACTCCCGCACCGATATCCGTTGCACCTGGAGCATAAGGCCCCCCAAACCCTTCGGGGACAGACCATATGACAAATGACAGCAAAGCCCCAGCAGCATAATCAAGGTTGCTGAAGAGTCCCAGGATCAGTCCAATCGCGATTCCTGTTTCTCCCAGTGCCACAATGCGGGCAAATACGTGCGGGTTAAGGTTCACAAGATGGATCCAAAAATCCAGCCATTTTTGGATCAGGGCTGGTTGCCCGCTGAACGTTTCCTTTAAGTAGTCAACGAAATGATTCTCAAAAGCTGGCTGCCATTTAAAATAAGCATCAATTGCCCATACCAGCCCAAAAGAAATTCGGGTAATTGCAATCATCAGGGATCGCCAACTGGATGCTTTTGTTGTAATCTTTGCATTTTTTTCCATCATTCAACTCCTATATTCAAGATTTAATATTGAATCATATCCCTCAAATGATGGGTTGGCTTTATCATCATCTTAAATCTCCCTAATATGAGTATTAAGCAGGATAGTTTTGCCTAATCAGTGAAAAATGCTTCAAATGGTATATAAGCCCCCAAAATTAGGGGCGCTCATGGTTGCTGGATAAACCTGGAACCCCTACGGTAGAGATCTCTTTCCCTTGCGATCAGCCTTCAGCTCACCGCTTTCTTCACCAGTGCGACAATCCTTTCCTCCTCAGTACCGGTCAGTTCCTTCAGCGCGAAAGCAGTCGGCCACATGGAACCTTCGTCGAGGTTTGCCGTGTCGCTGAAGCCCAAGGTCGCGTACCTTGCATTAAACTTCTGTGCACTTTGGAAGAAACACACCACCTTGCCATCTTTGGCATATGCGGGCATCCCGTACCATGTTTTCGGCCAGAGGTCTGGTGCGTGCGTCGTGATAATCCTATGGAGCCGTTTGGCCATTACGCGGTCCGGTTCCGGCATTTCGGCAATCTTTTCGAGGACGTCTTTTTCCCCATCCGCTTTCTTTTTGTTCGCACGCGCTTCCGCTTTCAGCTCTTTGGCGCGCTCTTTCATGGCGGCCTGTTCCTCTTCTGTAAATCCCTTGGGGGTCTTGGTTTTCGCAACGGTGCTCTTGGCAGACTTTTTGGTTTCCTTCTTTGCGCTCATCGGAATCTCCTAATCGTAATCAATTGTATTTAAAGCCGGGTAATACACCCACTCAATATGAGTAGTGATTTGATTTTAGAACATTTATTCTGGATAGTCAAGGTAGAAATTATCCAAATTGACAATAAAGATTTGTTACCCGCAATTTGAACACTGCATCAATCGCCGTTTGGAGATGTCAATTTTTCGATTTTCAAAATTTACGATAATTTATCTTCCAACCTTCCAATTGATCTTAGGGAATCAAAGTCAAGATCCAAAACAGAATAAAAATTAGGCCGACCTGAATGAGTGGAACAGCGAGAATATTCCAATACCCAATTTTTGGTGCCAATCTCCCGCCAATAAATATCGCAATCGCAAAGCCAGCGCCAAGCATCAACGCCATTAATCCCAAAAAAGCTCCGCTATAACCGCTTAATACCCCATAGAAGAACAGGAGAACTGTGAAAACCAAACCGATGATCTGGGAAATTAACTGTACCTTAATGCTAATCTCCCCGTTACGTTTGGCTTGATGGGCTTGAATCCCTGAAGCTATTGCCGCTGTCGGCAGATGTGTGACTGCGCTGGCAAAAAACATAGCTATCAGGATCATCCCAGAACTGCAGTTCGCTTCATGTCCCAAACGAATTTTCAAAATCTTTCCTTGCTTCATCACCAACTCCTTTCTAAAACAAATGGACATTCCGGGTCGGGAGCAAAAATATCTCCAGTTATAGTTTCAGCCAATGCCCGGCACCCTCCCCGACAAAGATTCAAGTAGTGGCATGAACAACACGGCTCTGGAGCATTTTCTGCCCAATCTCGGTATTTGTTCAACCCCTCAGCCTCATACCAGCTTTCTTGTAATTCAGGCACCCTACAAACCGGATGTTTGGCAAAACTACAAGCGCTTACATACCCTCGCGAGTTGATCTCAATAATTTCCCTACCGGCCACACAACCTTCCCCACCATACAGATGGAGGACCTCTTTATTGGGATGATGGTAGTAAATAAAGGGCATCATGGCACAGTCAACGTGGCACTGTATATCGTAATCTTGAGCAAATTTTTCCAGCATTGGAAACAAATTAATACTTTGGCTTGGAGTTAGATGTTGTTCCTTATAAAATGCCGCAGCTCGTCCCCCAGGCTTTAATCGGAGAAAGATAATATCGTGCACACCTTGACCAACCACATACTGGATTAACTCTTCCAGATGGTCATAGTTTGCTCGGCACACCACCACGTTAACCCCAACACTCACCCCACAACGCCTCAACAACATGAGAGCCCGACTGGCATGGGGAAAACCATCCACCCCACGCACCGCCTTGTAAACATCACCCACTCCGTCAATACTGACATGGACATGACTGAAAACCCGTGACTGCCAGGCAGTTCGATCATTGATATAGTAACCGTTGGTCGTCATTGTTGGCGTCATCCCAAGCTGGCGTGCATAACTGGCCAGATGGAAAATTTCCGGGTGAGCCAATGGTTCTCCACCACCAAAAGCAACAGTAAAAACCTTCATCTCAGCAAGGTTTTCCAATACTGCCTTTAACTCAGATGTATTCAGTTCTCCTGATGACGCTTTCCCCGATAGATTGTAGCAGGTACGACAGCCCATCGGGCAGCGGTTGGTAATCGCAAAATGGGCAGTTACGGGTGCAGAGAGATGGTCTTCATTTTTCTCCCAGAGCGGTGAGGCGGGATAACCCATCTCTTGCATAAAGACCTGATCGACGTAGACTGTTGCAGCCGGGTTATCGATTGCTATGATTCCACCAAAGGGTTCGTACCTTGCTCTCATACAGCATCCTCCTAAATCAATTTTTCCATTTTTATCTAACACTAAGCAATCTGCCAAAACAAGAGTTATTACTGCCAAAAACTGCCAATCGAGGGACCCTGGCAAACCTGATAGCCGATACAATATAGAATGGCTTGAATTCACAAAAAACCCAGGGATGATCCGTGGGTACTTCGGGATTTAGGTTAAAACATATCAAACCAACTCAAAGATCAAGGACACCCCCTTTTTTCAAG
>JARROY010000162.1:0-8640 GCA_037383445.1 Anaerolineales bacterium
AATTGATCGAAACCAACCATAATTCCAACAGAGGGCAGCAACTTAAGTTAACCATTTAGTTTTGTTTAACCAATATTGGCAATAGATGATTAGAATAATCATACAGCAAAAATCACTTGCAGATCTCCTACCTATGGTAAATTAGTTATAAAATTGACCTTATAAAGAAAAAGGTTGCCTCACTGTCCCTCAAAACATTAGTGAGGAACAAAAATAAAACAGGAAACGTATGCAAACAGAAGAAAACCCATCCGAAAATCGCGGCTCTAGAGTCCACATCATCCGGCACCTCTTCAGCATCTTCGCCACAGCCGCGGTCATCGCCACGCTTTTTAACAGTTTTACTCCCCTTGGATTGACCTTCAACCTCGGTGGTGGGATAGAAGATATCTTTTCACCTCCCTCAGCCCAAGAAATCAACCAGTTTTTTCCCACCCCCACCAACCGTCCGCGTCCAAAGATCGGGATCGTTGCCGGACATTGGGGACGTACCGATGATGTCGGCGCAGTCTGCCCGGATGGTCTCACTGAACTAGAGATCAATCTTGAGATCGCCACTCTCGTCCAGCAGGAACTGAAAGAAGAAGGTTTCGATGTTGACCTGCTCAAGGAAAATGACGAGCGTTTGGAAGGCTACCGAGCCTTGGCCCTCGTGTCAGTTCATGCTGATTCCTGTGTATTTTATAATCTCGAGGCTACTGGTTTTAAGGTTGCCGCGGCTCTAGCCACTGCCCGGCCAGATAAAGCCAACCGCCTAGTGTCGTGCATCTACAGTCGATATTCTGAAATCACCAAACTCCCTTACCATGCCAGTGTCACCGATGATATGTCCAATTACCATGCCTTTGGCGAAATCCACAGCGATACAGCGGCAGTCATCATCGAAACCGGATTCCTCAACCTGGACCGGCAGATCCTCACCCAGCAGCCTGGTCTGATTGCCGATGGAATAGCCAAAGGCGTTTTGTGCTACATCCGCAATGAGGATGCCAGCCCGCCAAACGAAGGATTGCCGTGAGCCGACCGCAGCTGACCTACCAGCAAGCGGTCGAATATGCCCTGAAAGCCAGAGAGGCTGGCGAGGCGGCATTGGCGCGCAGGTGGGCCGGTTATGCGGCGCGTTTAGCTCCAAATGAAGAAATCCCCTGGCTGATCCTTGGTTCACTGGCCAAGCCGAGAGCTAGTTATGAATATTACCGGCAGGCCCTCAAAATCAACCCCACCAACCGGATCGCCCGGATAGGGATTCAGAGAGCAGAAAAAGCCCTTGGTAAAAAACTGACCTTTCCTCCCGCCAAGAGGTTATCCAATAAATTTGCCCCTGCTGCTGATCCTGCAAACACAGTCCGCAGACGGCCGCCAGTTTTGGCATTATTCACAATCACCAGTATTCTCGCCATTTTTGCTTTGGTTATTTGGGGCAGTTTCTCCTCCCTGAAAAGCATTGTTGCGTCGGCGCATCTCCTGCCCAGCGCAACCCCTCCACTAAGATTAGCGGTACGCGGCAATCCCCTCACGCCAACACCCACCTCCACTCCCACACCAACACCTACTTTTACACCCAGCCCCACACCTACGTTTACCCCAACACCCACCGCCACCAATACACCGGTCCCAACTGCCACCGATGCCCCATCCAACCCCGTAATATCCGGCAACCTCACTTCTCGACCCTCTCAGATTGAAAAGGACGAGTTCTGGATTGAGGTTAATCTTTCCACCCAGCAGTTATTTGCTCATCGTGGAAACAAAGTTCTCAAATCTTTTATCGTTTCAACCGGGACCTGGGCCCACCCCACCGTGGTTGGAGAATATCAGATCTATGTAAAACTTTTCAGCACCGATATGGCGGGACCTGGTTACTATCTGGCGGATGTCCCTTACACGATGTATTTTTACAAAGGCTATGGTGTCCATGGAACCTACTGGCATAATAATTTCGGCACACCGATGAGCCATGGATGTGTCAACATGCGAACGACAGACGCCAATTGGGTATTTGATCTTGCAAATGTCGGAACCTGGGTTATCATTCATTATTGATGGAAAAATCTACCATAGCTAACCAATTTTCCCGCAGAGATTTCCTAAAGATCAGCGGCCTGACCCTTATTGCCGCCATCCTGTCGGAACAACCTGTTTCTGCTTCTGACGCCGGTTTGTTGGCCCGCGTGGTTGATGGCGCCATGCACTCCGAAGAAAGCCCCCGCATATACCGCTACTACTACAGTTCGACCCACTGGGTGAACAAACTGGTGGTGGATAGGGACGGCAAACCCTGGTATCGAGTCGTAGACGATAAATTCCCTGACCAGGAACGTTGGGTGCGCGCTGAGCGGTTGCGCATCTTTCCCGATGAAGCGCTTGCCCCGATTTCCCCCGATGTCCCTGCCGAGGAGAAACTGATCGAAGTCAATTTAGCCAAGCAGCACTTAACTGCCTATGAATATGGCAATCCAGTATTTGAAGCCCCAGTTTCAACCGGGGATTACTTGGCCAATCCCAAATACCAAACCCCTACTGGCAGTTTCTTGGTCGGCCTGAAACGCCCGTCCCAACACATGCTGCCTTGGGACCGCACATTTGGCAGCTACGATCTTCCCGGTGTGCCTTGGGTTTCCTACTTTACCCAGCGCGCCCACGCCTTTCACGGCGCATACTGGCATAATGGCTTTGGCCGCATCCGCAGCCATGGATGTGTAAACCTTGCGCCTCAAGATGCTCGCTGGGTTTATCTTTGGACCACCCCGGAAATGCGTCCCTATAACGAGCTCCAATATGCCGAAACTGGTGGGACACGCGTCCACGTGATCGAAGATTCTAAATAAATTCCTTTTCGATCATTCCCTTCAATTTCAAATCTTTTCTACGATCAAATCAGGACCCAGATCGATATATTCATCTCTCATCACGAATTAAACATCGGAACGAGATTTTATAAAGCTCTAATATGGTATTGGAGTTGATTAAGGTATGATTAAGGCAACCCAGGAGAGTTTTATGACACGCAAAGTTCACATGTTTTCTGGTTTGATCGTAGATGAATATGATAATCCCGTTGAATCCACCTATGTTGGTGAGGAAGCCATGTACGTGGTCAACGATGCGGGATTTAGACGACATATCCCCTCAGAACAGATAGACCGGGCGGTAATGGAGATCATGATCGAGATGATCGAAGGTCATGAAGACGAGCTCAGCAAGCAAGCTGCCACCATGCTCGGTCAGGATGACCTGTTCAGCCAAGCGGTTTTGGAAAATCAGTTATTGAATATCGACCAACAGATCGACAAAATGCTGGAAGCCGGCATCCCAGAAGAAGGCCGCGCCTACTTAGGGATGATGGGATTTAAGATCAGGATCAACTTGCATGGAGAATTGCTGGAAGTCATCCAACCCGGAATGATCGATCCAGACAGCGAATAGGTAGTCTGAGAAACTGCATCCGTTTAAAAAAGTAGGGGCGGACAGCCGTCCGCCTCTACTTTTTATTGTTGAGTACAGGACAACTTTCTAATCAATCCCCAAATAGGCTTTCTGGACAGTTGGGTTTTTACGTAAGTTCTCAGCCGTATCGTGCAGCACAATCTCACCAGTTTGGAGCACATAGCCGCGGTCTGCGATCTGCAGCGCCATCAAAGCGTTTTGTTCTACCAGAAGCACCGTGGTCCCTTCCTGGTTGATCTCCTTAATCGTATCAAAAATGCCTTCCACCAAAATCGGTGCCAACCCCATCGAAGGTTCATCCATCAGGATTAACGACGGTTTAGACATCAGAGCCCGACCGGTCGCCAACATCTGCTGCTCCCCGCCAGAGAGAGTCCCGGCGACTTGGCTGCTGCGTTCTTTAAGTCGCGGAAACAACGTATACACTCGCTCATATTCGTTTTCAACCGCATCTCTATCCGTACGTGAATACGCCCCCATTTCTAAATTTTCATAGACGGTCAATCGCGCAAAAATTCCTCGACCTTCAGGAACCATCGAAATTCCTTGGGAAACCAATTCATGTGCAGGATACTGGGCTAAATCTTGTCCATTCAAATAAATTGACCCTTCGCGGGGCCGCAGCAAACCATTGATCGTTCTAAGCGTAGTAGTTTTACCAGCGCCATTCCCACCAATCAAGGTCACAATCTCGCCTTGCTCAACCTGGAGAGAAATACCTTTTAGGGCGTGAATATTGCCGTAATAAGTATGGATATTATTGACTTCTAGCATTGCCATCTTGTTCTCTCCAAGTTAGTGTGCCTGCAGTTCTAGACCACTGGCTGCACCACGGCCTAAGTAGGCTTCAATCACATCGGGGTTTTTCTGGATTACTTCAGCGATCCCTTCTGCAATCTTCGAGCCGTAATCCAAAACTGTGATCTGTTCGCAGGTTCCCATCACGACCCGCATATCGTGTTCGATGAGCAGAATCGTGATTCCCAGTTCGTCCCGCAGTAAGCGGATAAACTGAGTCAGATCGGCGGTTTCATGTGTATTCATCCCGGCGGTCGGTTCATCCAACAAGAGCAGTTTGGGGTCGCTGGCCAACGCCCTAGCGATCTCCAGTCTCCGCTGGGCACCGTAGGGTAGATTACGCGCTACCTGATCTCCCAACCCCTGGAGGCCGACAAATTTCAGCAGCTCAGTGGCTTTGTCCAGTGCCATTCTTTCCTCATCTTTGAAGCGTTTCGTCCCGATAATCGATTCGAACCAAAATGATTTCAACCGGGAATGCATTCCGACGAGGATATTCTCTAGTGCGGTCATGTTGGCAAACAGACGAATATTCTGATACGTCCGTGAAATGCCTTTGTGCGTAACCTCATCCGTTCGCAATCCCTGGATTTCCTCTCCATCAAATTCAATCACCCCTTCTTCTGGGATATAAAAGCCAGTGATGCAGTTAAAAAAGGTGGTTTTCCCTGCCCCATTGGGACCAATGATCGAAGAGATCGATTCTTTTTTGATCTCAAAGGTAAAATCATTGACCGCGACCAGTCCGCCAAACCGTTTGGTTACATTTTGTGCACGTAATAAAGCAGCCATGATTTTCTCCTAAACCTCTGTGTCCACGGCTGGGGTTTTCCCTTCATCCGCGCGCAGCTCGCGCGCCCTCCTCGTGGATGGCAGAAATCCTTCCGGCCGGATGACCATCATCACAACCAATAAGGCACCAAAGGCAATGATCCGGTATTCACTGACGCTACGTAATATTTCCGGCAAGCCAATCAGGGCAATCGAACCAAGAACAACGCCTTCTATGCTGCCGATCCCCCCGATAATAATCAAAGACAGCACATTGATCGAAACATCCAGGGCGAAGTTATCCGGGAAGATGTTCACCTGCCGGGCGGCATACACTGCGCCGCTCAACCCTGCGAAGGCTGCCCCAGACCCAAAAGCAAGCAGCTTTATTGAGATCAGGTTGATCCCCATCGCTTCGGCAACATCCTCATCTTCTCGCAAAGCTACCCAAGCTCTCCCCAGACGGGATTCATGCATACGCATGGTCACAATCGTCACGAGAACCCCAAGCGCCATGGCTAGATATAATATGCCTTTAGGATTGCCAAGGTTTAAGCCAAAGAACACCGGTGCCGGGACCTTAAGCACTCCTCCTGGTCCACCAGTATAGTCACGTAAATTAAGCACCAACAACCGGATGATCTCTCCAAACCCAAGGGTGACAATCGCGAGGTAGTCTCCTCGCAGTTTCAGTACTGGGGTTCCCAATAAAACGCCGGTAAAAGCACCAATCAGGAAGGCAATTGGAAGTCCTACCCAAAAACTAACCCCGTCGAACCAGGGCAAATTAACCACGACATAGGATCCGGGAGCAGATAGCAAACCGTAGGTATAAGCACCAACCGCAAAGAAAGCTACATAACCCAAGTCTAACAGGCCAGCATAACCCACCACAATATTGAGCCCGATGCCCATTACGATGAAAATCATCACGGCGCCCAACACCGCATTTTGAACTAAATTGGCCATCTGCGGTACGAGAAGCACCAAAAGAACAAACACCCCGCTCAAAATTAATTTTTGCCGGCCAATGTTTAAATCTCGTAGAGTAAATAGAGCCGATCCAATAAATAGGAAGATCGCCGTCAGACCAAAATTACCCCGGGCATTCTCCGAACCGAAGGAAAACAATATGTCATACCTGCTAAACAAGAAAATGACATAAAACAGGAACGGCAACCCTCGTAAAACCCAGGTCCTGACTTTATTTGCCGAGTCGCTTTTAAGCATGGTGGTCCCCCGCCCAACAAAGAAGCGAGCCACTACACCACCTACCAGCGAGCCTCCGATAAAATACAATACCAGCCTCATCAATCCCTGTATCACCGATGCACCGCTTCGAATATCCCCTACGCTCATCCCGGTGAGGATTGCTGTGCCTTCAGGTTTAATTTGGGCGAAGACATCGTTCGTCTTCACTCCTTGACCCTGCAGAGTGGCAAATAAATAGGTAACCAAGGCGAACCCAATCCCGCTTACGATTCCGATCGTAAGACTGTAAACCAGTACTTCTAAGACACCTTTCGGTTGATCTTGATTATCTTTGCGGACATAGGCCAGAGTAAATAACCCGACAATGACGGCGAACATTACCAGGACTGATTCACCAACAAACACCGGCATACCAATCAAATCCAGATAGAAAAGAACGGCCAGAATTACTAAACCTTGTTTAAGTCCAAGCTTTATATTCATCGTTAGGCCTTTTTCTCACTTAGAACTTCACCGATGATGCCAGTTGGGCGGAAGATCAGTACCAGGACCAGCACCGAAAAAGCAATCACATCTTTATATTCGGTCGGCATTCCTAAGGCGCGTGGTCCAAATGCCTCAAGCAGTCCTAATACCAGAGCACCAAACATCGCCCCGGTCACATTCCCGATGCCGCCCAACACGGCCGCAGTAAATGCTTTTAGCCCTGGAATAAAACCGGTATTGAAACGCATGATAGTGTTATGCAGGCCGAACATCACCCCACCCGCACCGGCTAAGGCAGCCCCCAGCACAAAAGTAAAAACGATCACCCGGTCGACATCCACGCCCATCAGCCTGGCAATCTCTTTATCTTCAGCCACAGAGCGCATGGCACGTCCCATCTTTGTGCGGTTGACAATCAAACGCAGTGCCAGCATCAACACAATTGAAACGACGAAAATAAATAATCCGGTATAGGTGATTGCGATCCCGCTATCTCCAATTTTCCAAATCCCACTAATAACGGCCGGCTTTTTATAGGGATGCGGCAGGGCACCAAAGATCAGTAGGGCAGAATACTGCAAGAAAAATGAGGCTCCAATCGCGCTGATCAGCGGAACAAGGCGGGGAGCATTTCGCAGTGGGCGGTACGCCAATCTTTCCAGTAAAACCGCAGTCAGAATCGATACCAGCATCCCGGCGAACATCATAATTACAATCGAGAGGATAGACTGCCAGTAAAATGCCGTAAACAAGGGTATAGCCTAATGCGATCAGTGCATACACCCCTCCCAAAACCAACCCATTGATTAATTGGGAAGTCCAATATTGTACGGTGTAATCTGTTTGCCCAGCGACGACAACTATCCGCCATACAAGTAAAAGAACAACAATAATGCCAAAGGTGCGGATAAAATTAGCTTTGAGAAATGTGGAAATACTGGAAAATACAGAAGGTTTAGTTTGTTTAATCTCTGTTTCCATTCGATAGTCCCGTAGTGCGAATGACGCCAATCAAACTGGGATTCACGTTTCCCAGTTCGATCTATCAAAAGCTTTTATTGATCAAATGGTTGGGGCTTTTCAGCCCCAACCATTTTTGTTTAAGAAACGTTGATGTAAAGTGCTACTCCAAACCGAAACCAGATATCTGGACGAAAGCACCGTCCTGAACCTGGAAGATCTGGATACCACCTGCGCCGCAGTCACCGATAGGGGTGCAGGTCATTGTACCGGCAAGTCCTTGAAGATCAGAGGTAGATCGAACTGCAGAAATAACTGCTTCGCGGTCGAAGGCTAGATAGCCTTCACCGTTGTCATCTGGTTGAGCCGCGGAAGCTAAAGCAGCCGCAATCATCTGAACTGAGTCATAAGCCTGAGCATGGAATGGTCCCTGTTCATCTGGGGTGGTGCCCCACATTTCCAGGTATTTTGCGTCGAACTCAGCGTTGGCCTCTGCCACTTCGTCTCCTGAAGAAGACGGTATCTTCCAGACCGGTTTCCTGCATCTGGGCAACGATCAAAGCAGCTTCTTGGTAGTAACCACCGAAGAAGATCGCTTCAGGGGCTTTGGTCGCAATCTGCGTCAGCACAGGACGGTAATCGGTATCACCAACCTGAATGCCATCGAAGCTGACAACCTCACCACCCAGGGCTACAAAGGCATCCTGGAACAGGGTAGCAACACCAAGACCATAGTCAGTATTATCATTCATCACTGCAACTTTGGTCAGGCCAAGAGTGTCGAAGACATAAGCTGCATCAACATCAGCCTGCAGTTTATCACTGAGGGCTACACGGTTGCAGATATCGCAATCTTCGCTGGTCACAGCCGGGTTGGTGGAGCTGGCAGAAACAAACGGAACGCGGGCTTCTTGTAAAATGGGGGCTAAACCAAGGGTCTCACCGGTGCAGGTACCACCCGCAACC
>JARROY010000163.1:0-9912 GCA_037383445.1 Anaerolineales bacterium
GATTCCAACCGTTTGTTCAAAGCAGCTTTCTCTTCATTGACGACTACCTGTTTTTCTTCATTTTCTTTTTCAACAGCTTCCGATCTTCCTACTCCAGTCGCCAGCAGGACAACCCCAACAACCCCAAGAACTACTGGTGGAATCCAGGGCATATTCTCGTCCCCCACCATGAACATCAGGTTATCGGCGGGTAGGTTCAGATTTGCGACGGCCAAAAACGCTGCAATGATCAGACAAATCACGCCACCGATCAGATTAGACTTTTTCAGTTCTTATTCTCCTTTTTTATGATTACCTTTCCCCTCTCTGATCTCCCCTGAAATCAGAGAGGGGGCCAAAACGGCAGGTTATGTTTTAATTTTTTCTCGCGATTACAACTATACGATACTCAGAAACGCACAGTATGTCATCCACCATGAGGTTGATTCGGGGGTTTAAACCTTGGTTTAATGGCTGAAGTGGAGAAACGGCTTTATTATGCAGTTGTCAATTAAGAAATAAGGGGATTTAAAGCAAACCCAACTGACGGGCTTTGGCGACTGCCTGAGTTCGGTTGCTGACCTGCAGTTTCCCGCTGATATGGTGGACGTGACTTTTGATCGTGCTGACGCTAACAAACAGCTGGTCGGCAATTTGGCGGTTGGTTAAACCAGCGGCTAGAAGGTGGAGAACCTCCAATTCCCGCTCACTTAAGGGCTCAACATCAGGCGGTAAGTTTCCATGCTCTGATTGGGTCTCATAAGACGACAAAATCTGCCCAACATATTCGGGATATAGCCCGCGTCGAGCAGCCTCCCGAAGCACAGGGATTAGGCTTTCCCCCCGATCAATAAAGGTGCGAATAAAACCTTCCAGATGGGCTAAGCTCAGAGCTTTTTTAAGATACTCAATTGCCGTGTCAAGGTTGGGAGCAGTCATAGACTGCAAAATATGCAGGTAGACCAACCCATACCCCCAACCCTTCTCTTCTGCCTTGGCCACAGACGCTTTTAGATCCTCGGCCGCCTGGGACATTTGTCCCTTGGCCATCCATAGTCTCACTGGTGTCAATGACAAAAACCGGTAAAAAGGATGTGCATCCGATCCCGCAGAAGCTGTTTCCGCCCAGGATTCGGCCAAAGCCAGGTTTCCGCACGCCAGGGCAGTTTCAACGATACAGGATGCCAATCGAACCCGTGTCCGAATTGGGAAATCATCGGAGGTATTCATCCGACCGCATTCTTCAAGCAGGACCAAAGCTGCCTCCTGCTGTCCTCTCGCGGTCATGAAACGCGCTTTTTGGAAAAGACCAGCCACCCGAAACTCCTGATTTCCTTTTTCCCCGATGAATTCAATGCCTTTCTCAAGGGTCTGCTCGGCTTTGTCCAGGTCATTCAGTTCATACTGCAGCATACTCACATCGAGATATACCAATCCAATAATTGGCATCCGTGCCTGCAGGTCAAGAATACTGTTAAAAATACCGGCAGCCTGTCGAAGATGCCCGCGGACAGCATGGACTCGCCCGATAAAAAATAAAGCTGTCAATTCCGCGTATTTGTTCCCACCCTGCCTGGCTGCGGTGGCTGCTTCGTTCAATCTCTGCTCGGCCTTCTCCATTTCCCCATAATGCCAGTATGCAATCCCTAAGTTCATGGCGACAACACTGCGGGAGGATACATCAGTTTTGGGCATCAGAGATAAAGCCCGTTCTGAATACCTCACCATTTGCTGCTCATTCCCCCTGGATTGGGCCAGGAAAGCTTGGGCGGCAGCAATCTCACCCAATAATTTTGGTTGACCGGCCGCCAATTCCTCAGCTGTATTGAGAAACATTTCGGACTCATTCAATTGACTCGCCAGCAGCAGAGGCCAAGCGTAGGTCAAGCAGTATTCCGGCTTTGCGAGAATCGACTCCACTGGGATCTTACTGAACCATCGCAGCATGGTCATCACTGCACCTGATTTCAGCATTTGGTCGCTGGCTTCATAGATCAATGCCAGCCCTCGCGTCCAATCAGATCCTGCTAAGGCATGTGCGACAGCCTCTTCTAAATAGCCATTTTCTTCATACCAATGGCTTGCTTTTAGATGTAATACATGCTGATCTTCTCCATACTCGGTGCGCAGCCGGTGCTTCAACAAATCTAAGAACAAGCGGTGGTAGCGGAACCATGTTTGTGAATGATCCAGATGGTGCACAAACAGATTCGATTGGTCCAGGGAGTGAATGATTTCCCCACTGTCTGCACGCCCGGTAACGGTCTCGCATAATCCAGCACATATATTCTATAAGATAGCCGTTTTAACAAGGAAATCTTGAACCGCCTCATCCTGGTGGTGGAACACCTCCTCAAACAAATAATCCAATATAAAGCGATCGCTGCCCGTAAAAGAACGGATAAAGTCGGTGGCGTCGGGGTGGTTTTGCAGAGATAACGCCAGCAGCTGCATCCCGGTCACCCACCCTTCGGTACGGTGTTCTATGGCCTGGATACTTTCCGATGACAATTCTTTCCCCAGAATCCTCTTTAAAAATTGGTTCGTTTCCTCCTCTGTAAAGCGTAAGTTTTCCTGGCGTAGTTCTACTAACTGCCCGCGCCCCCGCAATCGATGGAGCGGCAGCGGAGGGTCCTCACGGGAAGCAATCACCGTATGCAGTTTAGCTGGCTGGTAATCCATCAGAAAATTCAAATACTGGTGGATGGAAGGAGACTCAATGAGATGATAATCATCTATCACCAGAATCAGGGGGGAATCTGAGACTTCAATTTCATTCAGCAGCGGGACCAGCAAACTCTCCGGGTCAGGGAGTTGGGGGGACTGAAGCATGGCCAAAGATGGACCACCCACCTCGGGCAGTACCTGCCGAAAGGCATTGATCAGATAGGTGAGAAAGCGTACCGGGTCATTATCATTGGAATCCAACGAGAGCCATACCGCCGGCAGATCTAGCGAACTCAACCAATCGATGGTCAGAGAGGTTTTGCCGTACCCGGCTGGGGCACAAATCAGCGTGAGCTTTCTGCTAAATTCCCCGGCCTGGACCAACTCATGGTTTAACATCTCCTTCAGCCGCGGACGCACGATGTGAGTAGGTCGTAAGGACGGGATGTAAAATTTTGTTTTGATTAACGCTAAACTCATTCAGGAATCGCTTATTACTCCAATGATGATGTCATATACATCTTACACGAAACCGATGCTTGGAATCAATTTCTAATTTTTATGACAGCGACCAGTAATTGGTGTTTATCCAGGAATTAACTTTAATCCTTTCTTAATTTTCGACAATTGACTTTCAATATCGATATATATATACTTGATATATATAACAGGTATATATAAACATGAAATATCTATTTTTGTCTATTCTCTCAAAAAAACCGACTCATGGCTACGATTTGCTTCAGACTTACGAAGAGCTTTTTTCAACCGTCTTGCCTCCACTGAACGCCGGACAGATCTATACCACCCTCTCGCGCTTAGAGAGAGATGGCCTGGTTCAAAAATTTTCTGTCGAGCAAGTTGGGAAACCTGATAAACAAATTTATCGGCTTACAGACGAAGGGAAAAAGGTTTTATCGGAATGGTTCTCAGAACCACTCACTGGTCCGCGCATCAAGGATAATTTTTACATCAAATTGATCAGTGCCCAAATGAGCAATTTGGCAGATGCCCAAAGCCTGATCGATGGGCAGCGCGAGCATTACTTACAAAGTTTGCACGATCTGAACAATATGGCCCTTCGCACGGATATTTCTGAAGACCCGAAGAAATTTTTACTCATCCAGGGAGCAATCCTGCACCTAAAAGCAGATCTCACCTGGCTTGATCTCTGTGAGGACGAGTTTGTCAAAACCGAGTAATTGGGGTGAAGGGCTGAACAGCCTTTCAGCTCTTTGAGAATAATCCATAAGGAGCAAAAGATGGAACCATATACGCTAAAAACAAAAGAAATCACCAAGACTTTCCACAATAATGGAAGCGAAGTGCATGCACTGCGCGGCATAAACCTGACCGTAAAACCCGGAGAACTGGTCGCAGTAATGGGACCAAGCGGGTGTGGAAAATCTACCCTGCTTCACATCCTGGGAGGATTGGACAGCCCAACCAGCGGTGAAGTCTATGTCAATGGAAACCGGATTGACAACATGAGTGAAACCCAACGCGCCATCCTCCGGCGCAATCAAGTCGGGTTTGTTTTCCAAGCCTTCAACCTGATTGGAAATCTGAGCATCACCGACAATATTGAACTCCCTGCTCTGGTCGCCGGAGAATCCGCTGGCAATGCCCGCGAGCGCCGCAAAGCTTTACTCACCAGTCTGGGAATCAGCGACAAAGCCGGCAACATCCCGGCTCAGCTTTCGGGTGGGGAAAAGCAGCGGGTCGCCATGGCACGGGCCCTCATCAACCAACCCTCAATCTTGCTCGCTGATGAACCCACCGGCAACCTGGACAGTAAATCAGCTCTTGAAGTTATGCACCTGCTGGTCAAAACCCATCAATTAGGTCAAACAGTACTTGTCGTCACGCACGACCCCAATGTTGCCAGCATCGCCCAACGGGTGATCTTCATGAAAGATGGCAAGATCACGCACGAAACGACCTTGGATAACCAACCTAACTCCAAAAGCCTGCTGATAGAGCTGTTAGACGTGGAGGCGTGAGATGTTGAGCACATTTTGGCGCATGCTGCGCGCGGATATTAAATCGAATAAACTTCAGTTCGGGATGATTTGGAGCGTTTTAGTGCTTTCGGCAATGCTGCTGCTGATCTCACTACTCATGCTCAACAGCACCAACGACCCTTGGAATCGCACCTTTGAAGAGACCAATGGGCCGCATCTCTGGGTCGTCAGCCATGAGTACGACCTGGATTTCACACCGCTGATCGAAGACCCTGCCGTCAGCCAAACTACTGGTGTGATGATGGCACTGGCGGAAAATCCCATGGTGATTGGAGATGAAAAATACAACATCTATTTGTACGGCATGGATACCCCCCCACCTGTTGCCCACCCGCTGTTGGCTGCAGGACGCTGGCTGGATCCTAACACTCCAGATGAGGTTGTTTTGGATTTTAGTCTGGCAAATTTCTATGACATCCAGGTTGGAGATTCGATCACCATTCTCGCAGCTGAGGGTGAACAAGATTTGACCGTGGTAGGTTTTGCCGTTACCGCCCATTGGTTTCCCTACAACGAGGTCACCAAAGATGTCTCCCCAGGCGTCGGGTATATCAGTCAGGATACTCTTTCTGCCATTCAGCCCAACCCGGATTACTGGTATTCGGTACTTGGTCTGCGCTTAAACGATCCGGAGACCAGCCAAGAATTCAGTGGACAGGTCTTTGATGAACTTCCAATCCACCACGGTACGCAGTTTTCCAGGGAATTCCTCAAAGACCTGTCCACTGTAGGGCTGATTATTTTCAATACCATCGGCGGCCAGGTCCTCAGCCAGTACCGCAGTATTGGTTTGCTGAAAGCCATCGGATTTAAACCTAGACAGGTGACCGCCATCTTCCTCTTCGAGCACCTGGCAATTGGCTTCTTCGCCTCCCTCGTCGGTATTGCATTGGGGCTGGCGGTTGCGCCTTATTTGGTCAACACTTTGGCGGAAAATTTAAATACAACCCCGCCCAATATCTATGCTGCCGCCCCGATCATCTTGGTTGTCCTACTGGTTGAACTGACTGTAGCAATTGCCACCTTGATCCCGGCTTGGCAGGGCGGAAAAATCGATACCGTGCAAGCGATTACTGTTGGTTACCGACAGCATCACCATCGGACTTCCAAATTGGCTCAGCTGGCTTCCTGGCTGCATATGCCAACCATCATTAGGATGGGGATTAAGGATACGTTTTCCCGGCCGCTGAGGACCGTTTTGGCAATTTTCAGCTTACTCCTCACAGTATTGGTGGCGATGACCGCCATCGGGTCACAGACTACGATTAATTTCCTGGCGAACAATCGAGTATATTTCAACGGCACCTCTGCCGACATGAAAGTCATGCGGAACTTCGTACCAGCGGAATTCGTTGAAGACCAAATTTTATCCGAACCGCAGGTAATCGATTATTACGAGGAAAGCGATCTGTGGGGGCAGGCACCAGGCTTCAGCGAGCAGCCGTTAGCCGTCCGGATCCTGCGCGGGGCTTATCAAAATTTCGACTTTCAGATTAAAGAGGGCCGCATGATCTCATCTCCAGATGAAGCTGTGGTGGGATTTGCCGTGTTGGATTTGATCGGTGCCGCTGTGGGAGATACCGTCGAGATCCAAGCCGATGGACATCCACTGACTTTGGAGATCGTTGGGCGTAACGCAGAAAACTACAACATGAGCAACGTTGTCATGATCAGTTCAGAGACTTACCTTGAACAGGTCGGCATTGACATTGCGCCTATGAGCTACAACCTAAAATTGGCAGACAACTCGATGGCAGAAGATCTGCGAAAGGAATGGCTGGAAAAATCGCAAGGCGAGCTGACAGTCAGCGTCGTCACCGAAGAACCACTTGCCTCTGTTCTCCAACTGAACAGTCTCATTATCAGTCTCGCCACCATCCTGATGGTTGTCGCCGGGGCGAATCTGATGAGCACCAGTTTACTCAGCATCCGGGAACGGGTGCGCGATTTCGGCATTCAGAAGGCGATCGGTTTCACGCCAAATCAAATCGCGATCAGTGTAGTCGTGAGTGCGGTTACCATCTCCATTGTTGCCTTGCTCTTGGGTATCACCCTGGGCTTAAAACTAATGGCATGGTTTATCAGCCAAGTGGGAATCCAGATCGGTTCTGGACCGGATTTCTATATCATCGATTGGGGCGGGATGTCCCTACTTCTTCCGATTTTAGTTCTGCTGGCGATCTTCAGCAGTCTTCTGCCTGCTGTCCGGGCTGCACGCCTTCAGGTCGTCGACGCACTGAGATATGAGTGATTGGAGCCTGCAAATAAATAATGAAAAACAGGCGATAGTTTTAAGTTTGCTTTGGGATGGATAAAACAAATTTTTTTGGGGATTAAAACCAGGCAGTTGGTTGTATTCGCATCAACCAACACACGGCACCGATTTATGAACGCAACCATCTGCCTTCATCCTATACAAAAATGACAAGTTGGACTAACATTATTTGGTAACTTTAAGAACAAACGGGATTCAATCCCGACGTACAGGAGAATCGGAGTTCAAATAGGAGAATCGAAATGAGCGTTATTGAACTAAACCACTTAACCAAGTACTACGGCAAAGCCCGCGGGATTATCGATGTTTCTTTGAACGTTGAGGAAGGTGAAATCTTTGGTTTTATCGGCCCAAACGGAGCAGGAAAATCGACCACTATTCGCTTATTTTTATCGCTGATCTATCCGACCAGTGGTGAGATGAAAATATTCGGCAAGGATGTGCTCAAATTTGGACCTGAATTAAGACAAGATATCGGTTATTTGCCATCCGAGGTTTTCTATTATGAGGGGATGAAGGTCATCGACCTGCTGAACTATTCTGCCAGCTTCTACAAAAAAGACTGCAAGCAGCGCATCCATGAACTATCAGAGTTAATGGAGCTTGACCTAAAACGCCGCATCGACGACCTATCCTACGGGAATAAAAAGAAGGTTGGCATCGTACAGGGATTACTGCACCAGCCGAAATTAATTGTGCTCGACGAACCTACCGCCGGTCTCGATCCCCTCATGCAGCAAAAATTCTTCAACCTCATCCGGGAAGAGCACAAAAAAGGCGCAACCGTCTTCTTCTCATCGCACATTCTCGGGGAAGTACAGAAAATGTGCAACCGGGTCGCGATCATCAAGGAAGGCAAGATCATCAACATCCAGGACATCAAAACTCTGCAACACGATAACTACAAAAAGATTTACATCGTTGCCCCAGATCTAAATGAAGAAAAATATAAATTCAATGGGGTCACCAACCTGCAGAAGGAAAACGGTGCCCTGCGCTTTTTCTATAAGGGCGACATCAATCTCATTACCAGATTGATCAGCGAAAGAGAAGTTACCGACTTAACCATCGAAGAACCCAGCCTGGAAGAAATCTTCATGCATTATTACGAATAAGTGGTGGACGACATGAATATTTATACGCATGAATTCAAAATGAATCTCAAATCTGTGGTGACGTGGTCCTTCTCTATTGCCATTCTAATCGTGGTCTTCATGTTTGCCTTCAATGCTTTTGGGGCGGACGCGGAGATG
Organism: Anaerolineales bacterium; assembly: GCA_037383445.1. Lineage (GTDB taxonomy): Bacteria > Chloroflexota > Anaerolineae > Anaerolineales > UBA11579 > UBA11579. The sequence continues at coordinate 8,199 of JARROY010000163.1, forward strand.
CTAAACCAGGCTCTGCAGAATTTCCCCAAGGAACTGATGATGGCCTTCGGGATGGAAAACTTGAACTTGACTTCTGTAACCGGATTTTTTGGCCTGGCGTTCCTCTTCTGCCAGATTTGCTTATCCATCCAGGCGGCCAACTACGGCTTTTCGCTAGTCTCGATTGAAGAAAGAGAACTGACCGCCGATTTCCTGCTGGCAAAACCCGTCGGACGCAAACAAATCTTAACCAGCAAATTATTATCTGCCTTAACCGGTCTCACGATCACCAATCTGGTGGTTTGGGCTACCAGTTTTACCGTGATTAACATCATCCGGGATGGAAAAGACTACAATATCCGTGGATTGGTCGTGCTGCTGCTCAGCATCGTCATTTTCCAGCTGTTCTTCCTCTCAGTCGGGCTGGTGATCTCTCTGCTGGTAAAAAGAGTCCGGACGGTGACCCCATTTTCCATGGCGCTGGCGTTTGGGATGTATGTGCTGAATGCATTTGGCAGCATGCTCGGAGATGCCAATTTGGAACTCATCTCCCCATTCAAACATTTCGATGCAAATTACATCTTAGCTAACAGCGCATACGACACACCTCTGGTAATGTTCAATGTAGCCGTCACTCTGATTTCTATTGTTGGCAGCTACATTCTGTATTCAAGAAGAAATATCGCGTCGGCTGTGTAGGAGGAGAGAGATGAATATCTTCTTTCGAGAATTGAAATCAAACTTTAAATCCCTGCTCATTTGGGGTGTGATCGTGATCTTATTTACCGTCGTCGGGTTTGGTAAGTTTACTGCTTACTATGAAAACCCTGATATGTTAGCCATTTTGGACAGTTTGCCCCCTGCGATGCTTGAAGCGTTAAATTTCAACGCCTTTAACCTGACCACCCTCACAGGATTCTTCGGAGTTATGTTCACTTATTTTGCCCTGATGCTGTGCATTGCCGCCGCCATGTGGGGTAGTGATATTATTTCCAAGGAAGAACGTGATAAAACGGTTGAGTTTTCTCTCACCCTTCCGGTCACAAGGTCAAAACTGATCACTGCCAAAACTGCCGCTGCCCTCGTGAACTGCATTGCCCTGGCCCTGATCATGTGGGCGACAGTGCAGGTTGCCGTTAGACCTTATAACCCCGATCAAGAATTCAACAACTTTGTCACTCTCGGGATGGTCGCCTTGTTCATCATGCAGCTGGTCTTTCTGGCGATTGGCATTCTCCTGGGTGCAGCCATGAAGCAGCACAAACGAGCAGGTTCGGTGGCAGTCTCTCTGCTGCTCGGCACCTATTTCATCTCCATCATTGCCGGGTTGTATAAAGAACTTGACTTCTTGAAATACTTCTCGCCCTTCAAATATTTCAACCCTGGCGACATCTTGCATAAATCCCAAATCGATATGAACTATGTTTGGCTGTCTGCAGGCATTATCGTGGTTTCACTCGCAGGAGCTTATTTCACCTATTCCCGCAGAGATTTATATATCTAGCCAAAGTTATCGGATATTTAGGAGCAAATCCAGCACAAAGAAAACTGGGAATCAAGGTTCCCAGTTTTCTTTATAACGGACGGGTTATTTCGATAACGATATTCAGGTCGATAAAAAATCGGTTACAACCAGGGTATATGCTTATGCTTTTTCAATATCCTGGGAGTGAATGCGGATCAAAAATTCCTGGTGAAGCAACGCTAAAAATCTGACTTTGCAAAAAAATCTTTG
>JARROY010000164.1:0-9860 GCA_037383445.1 Anaerolineales bacterium
CTGAGCGGGTGATGGGATTCGAACCCACGAATGGTAGCTTGGGAAGCTACTGCCTTACCACTTGGCGACACCCGCTTGGATACAACGGATTATAGTCATCGGCGTTATGCCTGTCAAGATTTGGATTTAGATTCCTAACCATTTAGCGGCATGACTTGGGAGTTCTTCCAATCTTCCTACTTGCACGGTACAAGGTGGTAATGAGTCGATAAACATTTTGCCATATTGTTTGGTGAGTACGCGTTTATCAAATATTGCCACAACACCGTGATCTTCATGACTTCGGATTAAGCGTCCAAACCCTTGGCGAAAGGTGAGAATTGCCTCGGGAATATTATATTCATAGAATGGGTTTTCAAAAGTTTCTGCACGTGCCGCGATAATTGGGTCAGAAGGTACAGAAAATGGAAGCTTGATAATTGCCAGAACAGAGAGGGCTTCTCCTGGAACATCAACCCCCTCCCAAAATGCTCTTGTTCCTAATAATACAGCTTAAAGGGCATGCGGAGACGCTCCTTGGCCTTGTTCGTAGACCACAATTCCTTGATCGGATAGTATGGAAGAAATGGACTGTGAAGTTTTTTGTAGCTGTGCATAACTGGTAAATAGGGCTAGAGTTCTGCCGCCAGTTGCTTTGCAAAGATTTATCAACCCTCTCTCAATTGCGCGTTGGTGTCCATTGCGATCCGATGGTTCCGGTATGTTGTCCGGGATGTAGAGCAGCGTTGACCTTTCATAGTCATAGGGAGACCCTAAAGCAATAGTATCTGCGTCGTAGGCACTTAGCCGATCTTGAATGTAATCAAATTCCCCGTGTGTCGTAAGGGTTGCTGAGGTGAGGATTACGGAGGATTTTTCATGCCATAAATATTTTTCCATTAGATGGCCAATGTGGAGGGGCGCCGCTTCAAGGGTGACATGCTGTTTGTTCGGAGAGATTTCAGCCCAATAGATCTGTTCTTCGATTGGTTCAAAAACAAGAGCACTGATATTGTTCTGGTACTCCATCAGTCTGCGGAAGATATTAACGATGTTGTTTTGAATGTCCTCTATTTCTTCCAGGCCAGATTCTGCCATTTCTCCCAATGCTTGGCCTACATGTTCAATATGACCTAACAAAGGCTCTAGAGCTTTTAAGGCGTCCTCCCAGGCAAATTCAACATCCGTCCACTCAGGTTGTGTCCTGGTGGCTGGGATGATACGGACTCGCTGAGAATAGCTTCCTAAATTTCTTCCTTCTCTCTGGTTTTCGAGAAAAGTGTCAATGGCAATGAAAAATTGCTTAGCAAAATTTTGGAAGATTGAGGCTTTATCTGTAGAATGCCGGACAATATCTTCTAACGCAGTATATTGATCTGAATTTAAAATCTCGCGTGACACCGTCAGCATTTGTCCAAGTGCGCCTGAGTTGCTCCCCCCGAGCTCACGCAGGGTTCGCTCTAATTCGGGTTGAGTCACCCGAAAACTTAAAGCAGCCGTGGTTGCGGCTTCAAGATGGTGTCCTTCATCGATAATCAGATAATCGAAATCAGGTAGTACTCGGTTTCCTGTGGCTATATCGGCAAGAAGGAGTGCATGATTTACAACTAAAATGTGCGCCTCATGAGAAGCTTGCTTCGCGCGGTAAAATGGACACATCCCTCCCATTCTGCGTAAACAGGTTTCCGTAGAACAGCCTTCGTCGGCGGCAGAAATTCGGTTCCAAATGGCTCGTTCGGCAGGTCCAATAATGTTAATTTCGCTCAAATCACCAACCGCGGTTTCGCTGAGCCAAATGAGCATTTTTGCAATCACTCTTACTTCATCTGGGGATTCAGGACCTTTCCTCCTGAGGGCTTCGAGTCTTCTTGGACAAAGATAATTATTCCGTCCCTTAAGCACAGAAGCTTTTATGGGAAGGTCGAGAACTTTTTGGACATCTGGTATATCTTTATTAATCAATTGATCCTGTAAATTGATCGTATTTGTCGAGACTACAACCCTGGTATTATTCTCGACTGCCCAAATTGCGGCAGGAATGAGATAAGCCAAAGATTTTCCGACCCCCGTGCCTGCTTCAGCTAAGACATGTAACCCATCCGATAGGGCAGTAGCAATAGTTTGACATAGTTCAACCTGTTCTTGGCGATGTTCGAAATGTTGAAAATGTTTAGAAAATAACCCCCCTCTATCTAATATAGCTGCAACTTCTTCTACATCAAGTGGAACTAGTTGATCTGACGGTTCACGTGTTTCAATAGGAGGGGGCGGTTGATTGGAAAACAATGGTCCTTGTAATGTCTGGTATCGTTTCCCAGGTGTAGATAATTCCCTTCCTCTTTGTCGAAGGGCTTGCCTAAATATGTAATCAGCTCCCCAATCCATCTGGTCACTCATTCTGACAATTTCGGCAAGAATTTCCAATGGAAGGTTTAATGCATATTCCATCATCCGGATATATATCCCTTGAGTAACTTTCGCATCATCTAAAGCACGGTGGGTTGCAGGGAAAGGTATCCCTAAGAACTGTCCGAGTGCGCCCAAGTTGTAACGGCCAGCACTCGGTAGCAAAACTGATGCCATATCATAGGTATCTAGGGTTTCATTAAAACGGAATAAACCTAATTGACGCAAGAACCCAATATCAAATTTTACATTATGTCCGAGAATTGGAAGGTCTGCAACAAAGTCTTCGAGGTCGGGAATTATTTCTTCAATTCTTGGGGAATTTTGAACCATTTGATGGTTAATCCCAGTAAGGCGGGTGATAAATTCTGGGATTCCTCTCCCAGGATTAATTAATGTTGAAAATTCTTCCTCAATCCTACGATCATTGAATCGAATAGCCCCAATTTCTATGATTGAATCTGTTTTCGAGTCCAGGCCTGTGGTTTCTAAGTCTAAAGCAACGATTGATGACATGAATGGCATTATACCATCAATAAAACAAATGTTCGCTTATGCATAATAGAAATCTGAAATTATTTTTTGTAATTCTATTTAAATATTATTGAACGAAATTAAATTTAAAAAGTGCTGATTTATCAATTCAGCACTTTTATATCGGTGAGATCAGTTTAGGTGTCAAGCAAAGTCAATTATGCAAATTCGTTTAGGATTCTCGTGATATGTTTTGCGCCTTTAAGATAATGGTCGATCACAATATTTTCATTAGGTGCATGTGCTTTGGATCCTGGATATCCAATGCCGGCAGTTACGATTGGAATTTTCAACTCTTCCAGGAAGACATGGTTTGGACCGGAACCTCCCACCATTGGAACGATTGCCATTGGCACCCCGTAAATTTCCTTGGCAGTATCCACGACAGTTTTAACAAACGGGTCATCTGGATTGGTTCGACCTGGTGCTTCACCCCCAAGATATTTAATTCCGACGTCCTCGAAACCCTCTTGATCAAGATGTTTTCGTAATTTTTCCAAAATATCTTCAGGTGTTTGGTCAGGAATTAGTCGGAAATCTACTTTCGCGGAGGCTTTTGCAGGCAATACAGTTTTTGAACCAGGTCCCTGATATCCCGTAGTCAATCCACAGATGGTGCAACTGGGTTCAAATACCTCCTGGATATGCAAATCTACTCCCCGTTTCACGCCTTTTAAGAAGGATTTGACCCCATAGCGGGACTTATAATCTTCGGAGGGATCAGGTAATCTAGCAAAAAATTCTCTATCTCTTTGAGATGGTTTTTTTACCTGATCGTAAAATCCTGGGATCCGGATTCTCTCGTCCTGATCTTTTAGTGTGTTTAATGCCCAGACTAATCTCCACGCTGAGTTTGGAAATATGGTTCCCCCAAGTCCTGAATGGGTATCTGTTGAGGCAGTTTCAACGGAGAGTTCAACATAGCAAATTCCTCTTAGACCCAGAACTTGTTGAGGAATTCCCTCATGATCGACTGATCCGAATTCCCATATACAGGCATCTGATGCAAGTTTATCTTTATATGTGATAACGAAATCAGAAACATTTTCGCTGCTGGTTTCTTCTTCGCCCTCGATGACAAATTTTACATGGCAAGGAAGCTCACCTTCGGAATCTAGTATCGCATCAATTGCAAAAAGTCTACTCAGAATATGACCTTTATCGTCACTGACTCCTCGAGCAAATAGTTTTCCATCTCTTACAACAGGTTCAAATGGGGGACTGATCCAAAGCTCCAAGGGTTCTGGAGGTTGAACATCATAATGATTGTAAAAGAGTAAAGTTTTATTGGAACGACCCTTTCTTTCCGCATATACTATTGGTGCTCCATGTGTCGGGTAAATCTCAACAGTGAACCCACGTTTTTCGAGTAAACTTCCAACATATTCAGCGCCTTCAATCAAATTGAGATTTAGAGCTGAAATTGTGGGTATTTTGCACAGTTCTCCAAGCTCATCGAGGCTGGAATCCAAATTATTATGAAGATAATGATCAATTTTTGTGTAGTCCAAGGCTTTCTCCTTACGAACTAATTAAATTTTCTAACCATGGAGCATCGAGTATACCTGCTCCAGCGTAGGCAAATATGATCATTTTAAGAATTTTGCCTATCATAGCAAAAAACAAAAATTTAGCAACAGGCATTCGAAATGCCCCTGAAATCATTCCTGCAAGATCAAATAATGGATTTGGTATGAACGCCAAAACGGATATCGTTAGCGGTCCATTTTTTTGCATCCACCGCACAACCCTTTCGTAACCTTTTTGGTTTTCAAATATGGCTTGGCCGCTGAAACCAGCAAGGTATCCTGATAGTTCTCCGATGGTTGCACCTAACCCAGCCGCCAAACCAATTAATAACGGATTGAATTTTGCTCCCATACTAAAAACGAAAAGTAAACCAGGGGCGGGTATGATAACAGTGGCATTCGCAAGGATTGATATAACAAAAATGCCTAAATAACCAAATGAAGCAAACTTTTCAGCTTGATCTTTGGGCAAAAAGAGAATGTAAACCGTAATCCCGATAACAAAGACAAGTGAAATCACCCTGGTTATTGTTTTCCAGGGTTGATTGTTACCACTTGGTGCATTCGTCTTATTCTTCAATTATTTTTACTGATTTAATGGTGACTGCAGGGCTATTGAGTTTACTTGGATCTCTCTCAGGTATTTTTAGAAGAGTATCCTCACCTGAAACTAATTCACCAAAAACACTGTGCTTATTGTTTAACCAAGGAGTTTCAACATGTGTGATAAAAAATTGCGAACCATTCGTATTTGGGCCGGCATTTGCCATTGAGAGAATCCCTCTTTTATCATGTTTTAGATCAGGGTGGAATTCATCACGGAATTTATATCCTGGACCACCGCGACCAGTCCCGGTTGGGTCACCTCCTTGTACCATAAAATTTCCAATTACTCGGTGGAAAATTGTATTGTCATAAAAACCTTCTCTTGCCAGAAAGACAAAATTATTCACGGTGACAGGTGTCTTATCGGCAAATAGTTTAATTTTCATGTCACCTAAATCGGTCTCTAATACAGCGTGGTAAGTTTTTTGGGGATCAATATTTAATTCTGGAAGGGGTGTTCCATTGTTGTGAGGTCATTTAATTTCCTTTCTTTGATATAACTAATTTTTCCTGTTTTGGATGAGACGAATGTCAGCATCAGTGTCAACAAATATCTTAACATCACATAATTCTCTTAGGATTGGATCCGTAAAAATGAGAATCCCCTCTACAAGGATAACCGGATTGGGTTGAATGTGAATTGTTTTTTCTGTCCTTGAATGAGTAGTGAAATCATAAGTCGGAAGGTCAATCGCTTCGCCTGCAATCAACTTTTTTATGTGTTTTGTCATTAGTGGTGTGTCAAGGGAGTTGGGATGATCATAGTTGATCTCAAGTTTTTGGTTTGGGGGTAGATCCACGAAATCTTTGTAATAGGCGTCATGGGGTACATAGGACACAATTTCTGGACCGACGCGATTTAAAATTTCATTTGCAACCGTGGTTTTACCAGAACCAGTTCCGCCCGCGATTCCAATGACCAATGTCGGGTTGTATTTAACCATGGGCTGATTATAATGGATTGTTGCAATTCGTGAAATGATAAAGGGGACTGTGACATGTTTTCAACATTATTGAAGTATCATTAAATGTTGAAGCCACCGGTGGGATTCGAACCCACGACCCATCGCTTACGAAGCGATTGCTCTGCCGACTGAGCTACGGTGGCAATTGGTGATAAGATAAGGCTGACGCGGCGAATTATACCAGTTTAGTCGTTAGGCTGACAAGAACAATGAAATGACCAAAAAGGAAATTAATTGCGCATAGCCATTATTTCATACCATACCTGCCCTTTGGCAACCCTTGGAGGTAAAGACACTGGGGGTATGAATGTTTATGTTCGGGAACTTGCTAAGCAACTTGGTCGGGATGGGGTGGGTGTAGATGTTTATACTCGTTCACAAGATGAACATATTCCTCATGTAGTGCACGATTTGGGTTATGGTAATCGAGTGATCCATATTCCAGCTGGACCGGAAAAGCCATTGAATAAATCTGATCTGGCAGGTTATATCCCTGGGTTTGTTGAACAGATTCGAGAATTTTCAAATCACCAATCTCTTACGTATGATCTGATTCATAGCCATTACTGGATGTCTGGAATTGCTGGAAAGGATCTTAAAGCTGCCTGGAACATTCCAATGGTTCACATGTTTCATACTTTGGGTTTGATGAAGAACAGAATTGCTAGAATGGGCGAGTATGAGGGAGATTACAGAATTAAAGGCGAGAGGGAGGTTTTGAGACATGCTGACAAAATTATCGCTTCAACCCAGGCGGAATTAGCACAGTTGCAATGGCTTTATGAGGTTAAGACTGATAATGTAGTCATCATCCCTCCTGGAGTAGATATTGGTCATTTTTACCCCATCTCAAAAGAAGATGCTAGAGAATACATCCAGGTTGATCTATGCCCACGTATGCTGTTATTCGTAGGAAGGATTGAGCCATTAAAAGGGATTGACACTTTGATCAAGGCGATTGCATTAATCAAAGAGACTGGCGTATTATCCCGCTATGAAGTGTGCTTAGCGGTTATTGGAGGGGATGCTTCCATGTCTGATGAAAATATTTCTCAAGAAATGTCCCGGCTGCACAAAATACGAGACGCATATGGACTCGAGGATGTAGTTACATTTTTGGGAAAACGCAGTCAGGATACATTACCTTATTATTACTCTGCTGCAGATGTGGTGGTTGTTCCTTCTCATTATGAATCGTTCGGTATGGTCGCATTAGAAGCGATGGCTTGTGGCACCCCGGTGGTTGCATCACAAGTCGGGGGGTTGGCATATTTGATACAAGACGGGGTTACTGGGTATCATGTTAGAGACCAGGAGCCAGAAGAACTTGCCAATCGACTAATTCAACTTATCGACGATGATAAAACCCATCAAATTATGAGTAAGAATGCGGCAGAATATGCCACTCAATATTCTTGGAAAAAAATCACAAGACAAATTTTAGAAGTTTATGAATCTGTTTTAATATGACAAGAAAGCTGGCAGAATATTATCTGCCAGCTTTCTATTTAAGGTCAAATTATTCAAGGTTGTGGTGATTTATGGATAATCGTTGTTCCAGAACCAATTGTAGGAATAATATCCTGTTGAAGAGCTTTGAAGTCGGATAGCAATCTGTGAATTATTCTTAAGACTGGTTGGAATTGAATATGTTGCAGTAAAAGCTCCCGTAGCATCAGTGGATTGAGTGGTTACAACTACTCCGCCAACTCCTTTTGTTCCCATTGCACCCATATAAACCTTATAACTATCATTTGTTGTAAAGTTTTTAGCCTTAATGGTAACTTTCTCGCCTTTTACAACAGCAGTAATTGTAAATGTTGGGATGGTATTTGGACCAGCTGGGGGGTAACCCGAACCTGTGGGCGTAGTAGGTGTACCTTGGTTGTAGAACCAATCGTAAGCATAGTATCCAGCAGCTGGACTTACAAATCGTATGCATTGTAGGAGTCTGTCGTTGTAAAGTTTTTACCTTGGACTGTAACATCAACGCCAGGATTCACATTTGTAACGGTTGTATTCGGTATGGTATTGGCTCCGGCAGGGGGATAACCCCAACTGGTGGAAGGTGTTCCTCCATTGCTTGAAGGATAATCATTATTCCAGAACCAGTTATAGGAATAATACCCAGATGTTGGGCTTTGTAGGCGGATGGCAATTTTTGTTGAGCCAGCTAAACTACCTGGAATAGTGTAGGTTGCAGTAAAGCTGCCCGAACCAGAGTTTTGTGTACCAACGACAACCCCGCCAATCCCTAATGATCCATATGCTCCCATCCTGACTTTAAATACATCATTGGCTGGGAAATTTTGAGCTTTGATCGTGACAGAATTATTACGATCTACTGCTGTTATTTTAAAAGTAGGAATAACTAGGGATTTATTTGATGCCAAAGCCGCCTGAGAAGTGAGGATAATTATTAATGACAAAATTAAAAAGCATAAAAATTTCTTTTTCATGAAAACCTCCAGAAGAAATGTTTGGATAAGTTAATACATATTACATTGCAACTATACTATATAGAAAAAATGTTTCCAAAACAATAGAACAGATGATCGATTTACAGATTTGTTAATGTCTCTTCAATGATGCTAACCATCCGAATTCGACCATTATCTCCACCAACGAGTAATCCTTTGTTCTTCAGCAATCTTCTAAATTCTGATAATGGACCAAAGGTGTAATCTGATAAAGCAAAATAAACCATGTTGGTATGTTGGTTATTTATATCGATTTCTATTCCAGGAATATTGGCCAAACCTTCAGCTAATAATCTGGCGTTTTGATGGTCTTCGGCCAATCGGTCAACCATATTCTTGAGCGCCACAATCCCGGCTGCAGCAATAATTCCCGCCTGTCGCATACCACCTCCCAGTTGTTTGCGGATTCTATGGGCTTTTTGAATAAATGTTTTTGACCCACAAATTACTGAGCCAACTGGTGCTGACAAACCTTTGCTCAGACAAAAAGTAACCGAATCTGCGGGCTTTGTAAGTTCTGAAACTGGGACATTCTGATCAACGGCTGCATTAAAAATTCTTGCGCCGTCTATATGTAAAATTAAATTGTTTTTTCGAGCAAATTGAGATACTTGTTGAATATATTCTGGAGAAAGTGAGACCCCATTGCATCTATTGTGGGTATTTTCTAATCCAATCATTCGAGAAATGGGTTGGTGTGGATCGTCTGGGCGTATGGCATTCTTAAGGTTTTCAAGCAATATTGTCCCGTTTTCTTCATTTGGAACAGTTTGGATGTTAACTCCACCTAATGCTGCTGCACCAGTTGCTTCAAAAAGAAAAATGTGTGCTTTTCTACCAACAATTATTTCGTCTCCTCGTTGGCAATGGGACAAAATTGATGTCAAGTTACCCATGGTGCCAGACGGGACAAATAATCCCCTCTCCATGCCTGTAATCTCTTCGGCCATATCTTGTAGTTGATTTACCGTTGGATCTTCTTGGTAGACATCATCCCCAACTTCTGCTTTTGCCATGGCTTCGCGCATTAAAGTGGTTGGTTTGGTCACAGTATCTGAACGAAAATCTAGAAAAGTTTCCGACATGATTAGGTTAACCTTTCAATAACATTTTGAAAATCATTGGGCAATGGGGCTTCAAAATATGCATTATTTGTTCCATCAGGTAAATTGATCACAAGGGACTGTGCATGCAACAAATGTCTTTTGACTGATAGCGATGGTGTCTTATACCCATATATTCGATCTCCAACAACTGGGCAATCTAAGAAAGCCATATGTAATCTAATTTGGTGGGTGCGGCCTGTTTGGATCCTTATTTGAAGAAGCGTATGACTGGGAAAAGATTGAATGGTTTTGTAT
>JARROY010000165.1:0-10191 GCA_037383445.1 Anaerolineales bacterium
AGAATAAGATTCCGAGCAAGTAACACGATTGAGCTTTATTTTCTCCATAAAAGTGGTTCGGAACAGATCCCGGGTGAGGCATGATCAAAAAGACGCTGTTTGCGTCTTTTTTAATTCGGTGTTGTAAACAAAAACAGCCCAGCGCGTCGTTTTTTTCTCGGAATTTTTAGAAGTGAAAGCACCCCGCGGTGCAACCAAAGAAAAACTTAAGAGTTTCATAATATCTACAAAAGTAATATTCTCGATTTTATTTGATTCAATATAGTAAACCAACTCACGAACAAAGAAGGAGTTAACGAATGGCTTATCGCAAACTAACCCCCGAAGAACAACGGATCATCCTCCACAAGGGCACCGAATACCCCTACACTGGAGAATACACAGACAACAAAGCCTCTGGTACCTACCATTGCAAACAATGTGATGCGCCGCTGTACCGGTCTGCAGATAAATTCGATTCCCATTGCGGCTGGCCGAGTTTTGATGATGAGATTGACGGGGCAGTCACGCGTCATCTGGATGCCGATGGCCATCGGACTGAAATTGTGTGCGCCAACTGCAACGGGCATTTGGGGCATGTATTTGAAGGTGAGGGTTTCACACAGAAAAACACACGACACTGCGTCAACTCCATCTCAATGGTTTTCCGCCCGGATTAAATCCATTCCCAAGTTGATCAATTTGTACCGGGTTTGCATTCCCTGCACTCCGCCTGAAGTTTGACTGTGCTTTATGCATTATGCAGTTTGCCCAACAGTGGCTGAACTGGCAGACACGCTCGACTTAAACTTGAGAATCGGCAAGAGATTGTGGGTTTGATTTCCCCCTCTGGCATGCTAAAAAAGACGCTATTTGCGTCTTTTTGATTCGGAGAATTGCTAAGTAATTCTCTATACAAAACTGCTCTAGTTGATCTTGAGCAGTTGTTGTCTAGACTACGGTTTGATACTGGGGAAAAACTGAATGATTTACCTAATTTTCCACATTCTTCCCCTCCTCAAAATGTTCGCGTTCTCCTGCTTTTACACAAAATCCCCTCCGTTAATGAGGGGATATGGTTTTCATACTTTACTATGAGTACACCTAATTTCTATAGATACCTTTCCAGCAAGCGGGTAATAAACCACAAAACGATCGGTAAGAGCAACGTCGAGGTGAAACCCCGGATGGTTCCTGTATCCCACGGCCATGTCGAAACCTTCTCGATCAATGCCCGCTCTTCTATTAAAGCACTCATTGTGGATTTAGCTTCTGAGATATCGGTATCCGTTTGATTTTTAACCTTTTCGTGGATCTGTTCAGTGGTCACCTGCAATAATTCGCTGATCTCTTTCAGGCGCAGAAGCTTTTCTTGCAACAAACGGTGGCGCATCCCAATCAGCGGTGCGATGAAAATAAGAACACCAAAGAACACCGAAATCATGGCCCCCACCAAATTCACTCCAGCGCCCATTTCTGGATTATATAATATACCCAGGCCCATTAATAAAATGATCCCACCACCTGTACTGGCGGTTAACCTGGCAAAAGCATGCGCTGGTTCAAGGTGCAGTAAATTGATATTTGTTGCCCGTTGATGCAAATCTTGCAAGGTCTGCACCTGCCTAACGATGCGAAAGAACTGATTGAACCATGGTATGACGGTAAAAACAGACATGATATAAATAATGCTGATTGGCAAAATGGACTGAGGAACGATATCCCCAAAAGTATTTGAGCCGCTAAATACATACTGGATTGAACCAACTATTCCCCAAATTAGAACGACCCAGTTCACCCAGGGCGGCAGCTGGCTTAGAGCTCTATCGATTCTCGAAATTTCATCATCATCTGCTTCAAGTAAGGGACGAAAATTCTGCAGTGCTTTCGAGGCAGCTTTACTGAGATAATGATAAAAAGCAAAACCCAGGATAATTAGAGGAGGGGAAACACTCGGTATGGTAACGTTTTTCCATAACGGAACGCTTCCGTCAATCCAAAAAGTGATATTAAATAATAATTGGATGACTATTGCTAACGCTATGTAGAATAGCCAAGCTGGCATTGGAAGCCGATCGATCCAGTTGATCCATTTGTCTAACCAGCTTACTTTTTGCACAACAGGTACATTGGTTTGAACAACTTTTTGATTTATCAGATCCATATCAAAGTCCACGTTTAATGCATTCTGGTTAAATTGGGAGAATGTTGATATTATACATCATATAATCTGTTCCGCTAATCTAGCCCCAGACGTTTCCATGTAGAGTTAGAAATTACTTGTGTATTTTTTCAATGAGATACTACGGTAATGTTTTTGAGCTCTGAAAATTGGAACAACCAAAATAAACTTTGAGAATTTTATAAACCATTTCTCCATCTACAACTGCCCAAGGTTGACCTTTGGTAGTTTTCGTGTATGATTCGTTTTGACCCTTTGTAAGATAGGCGGGTCTTGATGATCAGTGGATATAATTCATCCATGCATCCAAACGAATCCAACGAACATTCGAGGGTTATTTGCATGCTCGGGCTACCTCTCAGGAGAGCCAACTTATAATTTAAAAGGAAATACTGATGATGACTGCATCTAGAGCACAAATCCTGATTGATGACTTTGAAACCAACACATGGCTTATTCACCGTCATGTGGATGGCGTATCGGATGAAGACAGTCTCCTCCAATTGCCCTTTCAGGCCAACTGCCTCAATTGGATCCTCGGCCATATTATATGGCGAAGGAATTCAGTCCTGTCTGCGCTTGGTCTTGCCCCTTTATGGGGCGAATCTACCACTTTGAAGTACAAAACCGACTCAAAGGCAATCAAGTCTCCAGCAAATGCTGTTCCTTTTAACGATCTCCTGGCGGATTTGGATCAAACCAATCAAGCAATCATTGCGGCTTTAAAAGAGGTGACCGATTCGTCTCTTGATGAAGTTGTGATAAATGATCGAGGGGAGAAACGAGTGATTGAACATCTTCAAGGTTTCCACTGGCATGAAACCTATCATATCGGACAGCTTGACATTCTTCGTGCCTTCATCAACTCGAAAACAGAATAAATTTTCTTTGCGATTAAAAGTTGCTAATGGGGCTCAATGATGATGTTTTCCCATTGCCATTTACTGAGCGCCAGCGCAGGGAATTGGCGTACCCATGGCTTTACCAATGTATGCGACCTGGAATAGGCAAGCGGGATGATAGCTGCCGACTCGATCAAAATTTTGTCTGCATGACCGTACAATTTCAGCCGTTCCTTTTGATCCAGAACTTGTCGAGCTTTTTCCACCAGATCGTCATAAGTTTCATCCTGCCATTGAGTGCGCTGCTGTACATTACTTGTTCTAAGGAAAGAATCAGGATCAGGATAGTCGGCTATCCACCCAAACTGGAAAATTTGTGCGGGGTTTTGATCCAACCTGGCGAGGTATTCTCGCCACGGCATAAGATTCCATGCAATTTCCACTCCAAGATTTTGATACCATTGTGTCTGTAAAGCAATAGCCTGAGGTCTGTTACGCTCTCTAGCGCAGGCATCCACTTGGGGAAAACCACGGCCATCAGCAAAACCGGCTTCCGCCATTAATTGCTGGGCTTGAACGGGATCATAGGGAAACCCAATGTTTGGGGAATGGCCGGGAACGCCTTGTGGGATAAAACCACCTGTAGCGGGGAATAAATATCCTCCCAGAACTTCATTCACTAGGAGTGTCTTATTTGTGGACATAGCAAATGCCTTGCGCACGCGGGGGTCATCGAACGGAGGCCGATTCACATCGAATCCTACATAATGAGTAGCAGGCTCTGGCGCTGACACATATTCACCTGCGTATTGCCTCCTGGCACGATCCCACTGCGAAGGTAGAAAATCTCCCAGTCCTATAATATCCAGTTTATTCGACTCATACAACTCTAGCACTGCCGATTTATCGATGTCAAAAGAGAGTTCTACCTCTTGCAGGTTGCCTCTTGTAAGATTGTGGTATTCAGGATTGTGCCTCAAAATCATTGATTCCCCTTGCTTCCAGTCCTTGAGTATAAAAGCCCCATTACTAATGAAATTATCGGTTTGGGTCCACTTTTCACCGTAGATTTCCAATATATGTTGAGGGATTGGGTATGTGGCGGTGCATGCCAGAAGAGAGAGGAAATAGCCCGTTGGGCCTTCTAACTCGACAACAAGAGTTCGCTCATCAGGAGAATGAATCCCCAATAGATCTGGAGTCGATATCTCACCTTTATGGAAGGCTTTTCCACCTTTGATATCGTACAACAATTCAGCATTTGGTGATCCACTCTGAGGATCTAATGTTCGTTTCCAAGCATATTCAAAGTCCATAGCTGTCACATGTACGCCATCACTCCAATATACGTCGTCTCGTAAATAGAAAATATACCTTCGCCCTCCTTCTGAGATCTCCCAAGATTTTGCCACGTTCGGCATGATTTCCATGGCTGTACTGGCTTCCACCAATCCACTGAAGAGTTGGATGATAATGGCACTGGAATCATCATGATCGGTCATTGTAGGATCCAGGCTATATGGGGCGCTTCGAACTGTTCTTAGTGCATGTGGAGCAGGTTCTACCCTAACCGTTGATTTAGGTTTTTCCTCCAGTTGCCATAAGGCAAAACCTTGTTCGTAAGCCTGATGAGATTTCTGGTAATCGAAAGCAGTATGATAGACCAGTCCAAGTTTCATCAGGGTGCGCGCAGCCAGACTGTAGTCCCCTTGGTCTTGGAGCAAATCCAGCGCTCGGTTGTAGGCATCTATCGCTTCCTGGTGTGCGTAAGCTAAGCGTGCTCGATCGCCAGAGCGGAGCAGGAACTCAATCGCTTTGTCTTTATCGCCAGCCAGTTCATAATGACCTGCAATTAAACCCAGATATTCTCCCATCCGCTCGCCCGCTGCGTTTTCTAACCAAGCGGCGACTTGCCTGTGGTACACCTTCCGTAGTTTCAGGAGAACTGTTTCATAAGTTACATCACGGAGTAGTGCATGATTGAAGATATATTCCTCGGCCTCTTTAAAAGTGGAATGTTCTCTCCTGAATACCAACTCGCGCACTCGTACAGATTCCAGTAAAGGCACCAATTCTTGTTTTCCGGACTTTTGACCTATGTCCATTTCTAATGCACATTGACCAATCTTTCAAGTTCTACCTTCCAGTGACTTTCTCCGCATTGGATTACGTTATCGTCAATGAGCATCTTAATAAGTTCTTCCAAATAAAATGGATTCCCCTCTGCACCTTTTACGATTAAATCGCGCAGTTCGCCGGGGATTTCCTCCATCAACTGAAGGATTTCGGCTACCAAGGCGCGGCTTTCCCGGCGGGAAAGCGGTTTCAGTTCTAGACAAGTATAAACATCCCGACCTTCTCCCCAATTTGGGCGGCGTTCAAATAGCTCTGGGCGCGCCAGGCAGATAATCATCAGACGCGACTCAGGAATCGCGGCTGCCAGGTGGTCAACCAAGTTGAGAGAGCTATCATCGGCACACTGAAAGTCTTCCAGAAAGATCACGGTTGGATTATTAGCAATCACTCTAAAATAATTGACCAAACTTGCTAAAGCGCGATCTTTAAATGTCTCATTTTCAAGGGCAACTCGCAAATCATTGTTAATGGGTATATCGAATCCAATTAAATGCCCAACCAAGTCTGCCTGGTTGGGGGTGAGAGCTACTGCCATACCATTGCGTAATTTTTCCAACACTTTCGACGCACGATCACTCTCCATAATTTGAAATCGATTAGCAAATGCACGCCGTAAAGCGCTGTAGGGTACATTCTGCATCCCTAAAGGAGACCAACCCTTGAAGTACCATACATCTTCTGGCAGCAGTTCAATCCATTTCTCAAATTCGTACAACAAGCGGGATTTGCCTACACCAGCTTCACCGACTACTGTTACTATACGCGTTTCGGAATCTTCTATAGCATCACGGAAGATATTCTGCAAAGTCAATAGCTCTGCCTCGCGCCCAATCATGCGTGTTTCGACACCTTCCACACCGCGAGTTTCCATCTGAAATGCGCGCGGCTTTGCTCGCTTTACCAAGTATGTTTGTACCGGCTTAGATTTACCTTTTACCATGATCGGTTCTTGGGGCAGCACTTTGAAAACTCCACGAACATGGCTGTAAGTGTCGTGTGAGATCAATATTTCATTTGGTGAAGCGGCCCCTTGCAATCGTTTGGCTATGTTGACAGCGTCTCCGGTTACCCCATACTGTTGCTGACTTTTTGATCCAATCCCACCTGCGACAACAAGTCCTGTACTGATGCCGATATGAACTTTTATATTGATGCTTTGTCTCGTATTAAATTTTTTCAACGCATCGATCATTTCCAAGGCTACTCGTATTGCGCGTTCAGGATCGTTTCCGTGGGAGACAGGCGCGCCAAAGATGGACATGATTTCATCACCAATAAACTTTTCGACAGTGCCTTCGTACTTTTCAATTACTGGCACAAGGTGGTCAAAACATGCATTGACCAGTTCCCTGACGGCTTCGGGATCAAGATATTCCAAAAGAGACGTAAATCCAGAGATGTCAGTGAACATCACAGTTACCAATTTGCGTTCACCCTTGAATGAGGTCTGGATTTTATTCTCATCCTGATCCAGTTTTTTTAGTTGCCTTTGCATTGGTCCAATGGCAGCTTCAATTACCGCATCTCCCAGAACATCTCGTTGAGCCTTTAATGCAGCTATAGCCTCCTCAAGTTGCTTATATTCATCGGAATATATACTCTTAGTCATAATCACCCTTTTAATGTCAGGTCGTTGATCTGAGCATCCATATCTTAACTAGCCAATAATTTGATTAATCGACCGCACCTAATCTTCAATAAATGGTTAATTCAATTGGTTTGCATGTTGCCTGGCTACTTCTTCACTTAATCTTCGAATTCGTTTGGACATCTCGTTCATCACTCGGTAGGCCAAGGAAGGATCTTCATGAATACGATGTAAGAAATTCTTGTGGTCAACAGTCAGAATTCGGGCTGGTCCTAAAGCACGTACGGTGGCGGTGCGAATTTCATGTTCAAAGATAGCCATCTCCCCAAAGAATTCATCTTTACCCAGAATGTTCAACTGAACCTCACCTTTGTCAGAATCGATGATCACTTCCACAAAACCATCTTGAATGACATACATACAGTCACCAATTTCACCCTCATGCACTATTATTTCACCATTTTGATAAATTTTTCCTAACGCTCCTTTATCCATAATATTCTTCTCCATTTTATTTTGGTCAGATTTTTGGGAGGGTTGCTTGTCGATTGTAGATTCTTTATCTGATTTGTTTCTATTAAGCGGGGATAACGAAAGGGAAATGTTCCATAAAAAACGAGACAAAAATGCAGGGTTAAATACTCGGCTTAATACATCTCGGTAGAGCGCTCCCCCCGTAAGCATATCCCACATCACCATACTCATTCCAAGTTCTGCATTTGCTTGACCCTGTTGCTCTTTTGAGACCATCCGGAATACTGCCCGCCTGGCAAATTTCATCTTCTGAATTTGGCTAATAGCCTTGAAGATAAACTTCCCAATACGATTATCAGTTTCTATCCTCCTGCAAAAAGGCAGGTAATATTTCCGAAAA
The DNA here is from genome assembly GCA_037383445.1 of Anaerolineales bacterium. Lineage (GTDB taxonomy): Bacteria > Chloroflexota > Anaerolineae > Anaerolineales > UBA11579 > UBA11579. The sequence continues at coordinate 7,602 of JARROY010000165.1, forward strand.
TCATTTTCTGAAATTCCATGAAAAATTGCTGTGTTTGCAGCAATTTTTGATGCGCGATAGGCGCCGCCAATACCATCTTTATACAGACGACTTACTCCACTATCACCAATGAAGACAATACGATCACCAAAAGGCTGCGAACATCCCATCACATTAATTCGAGGGCTGCAATTACAAGTGAAGTTCTCAGATGAAAAGCCCGGAGGTAAGCTTCGCTTTACCGTTGGGTCATTCATGAAGGTATCCATCATGTTTGACTCAAGATCTCCGTGGCTGCTGAGAAGGCAAACCGTCACAAATTCACCTTTTGGAATAATTGCCCCATAATCAAGTCCAGGGATGTTCAGCAAAAAACCATGGAAGGCTGGCCCTATAGATTTTGAAACTTCTTTTTCACCCAAATAATATTCGCGGACCAATAATTTTGTTGTTTGGGGAGATTTGTAACCGAAATCCATAGCTTGAAATTGTTTGAGAATGGAAGTATTAATGCCAGATGTGACTGCCAGCAGTTCATATGTCTGAAAAGGTCCTCCATGGGTCTTGACTTGTACTAGCTTATTTTCCTGGCTGGATGAGCCTTCATCGTTGAACCACCCAGTTTTACTTACACGGCTGGGTATATGGCGGGCACCTTTTGCTATTGCAACCTGTAAGAGATAATTATCAAGACCTGTACATTCGAACTCACCACATCCTCTTGGTCCAGCTCCGCGGAACGTGGTGGCAATCCTTTTCTCATGACGTTTGGTTTGAATCTGAATACTTCCGATATCCATGTGAATCATGTTGAATTCAATTCCTCGTTGAACAACGGATGGGGGAAGGTTTATTCCCTCAACGGCTAAACTTTGGACCAGAGATTCATAGATGACTCCACCACACATGTTGCAGCCAGTCGGGCCAGTAACAGAAAAATCACGGGGCTCATAGATATCAACATGGATGGTTAGGTCAATCCGTTCAGCCATATCCAGCAAAAAATAACTTAATAGAGAGCCTGCTGGACCGCCGCCAATGACTGCAACACGAGATCCATGATCTAACTTAAGCGAAGATGAATTTGTACGCTGGGCTTTCATCAAAGTTCTGGATAAGGAATCAACGCTCATGAATACATCCTTTACCTTGCAGTCTAGATATTTTTGATATCACAATTATGCTTTACCCTCTTGTGGTAAGAGATAAATTTTCCGCCTTGTGCTAAAAAGAATTGAGTTGCATCCAATCAGGTATTGTCAAGCTTTTTAGACCTTTTGCAGCAATGAAAGTTAATGTGGGGCATCAAATTATGCAAGAGTGTTTGTTAAATTCTACACTATTTTTTGTGAAATTTTTCCTTTTTTCATTAAAGCACATGCTTTTCTCCCGCTTCTTGATGGTCATCATTACAAATTATGTTCCAGCTTAAGAGTAGGTGGAATAGATAAAGGTTGCTCATGCTATAATGAGAGCTAAAGCAAGTCCCCGAAATTTCTAACATGACTTCTTTTCGACCATGAATGAATTATCAAATTTATTTTGAGCAAAGTTATGAACCTAAGCCAACACTGAGTTGATTCTTATTGTTCAAAAACACGAAGGTCGAGAATAAAAATGGATCAGCTTCTTGCGACCAAACTCCACATCCCCCAACTTCAAGCAGATATCGTTCCGCGCCCGCACCTGTTTGAGCGCCTGGAAGATGGCCTGGCAAGAAAGCTGACCCTGATATCGGCACCAACAGGATTTGGGAAGTCTACATTGGTGGCGGACTGGTTAGCCGAAAATGGCCTTCGCGCGGCGTGGCTCTCACTTGACCAGGGTGACAACGACCCGGTCAGGTTTTGGGCATACCTGATTGCCGCGATCCAAACCATTTACTCGGAGGTCGGGGAAGAAGCCTGGCAGATCGTGGACGCTTCCCGATTGAGAAGCATTGAGCCGGTTGCGATCAGTCTAATCAATGATATCTCCCAACTGCCAAACGACATCATTTTGATCCTGGATGACTATCACGTTATTCAAGCTGAACAGATTCATACGGGCTTGGGTTATCTTCTGGAGCACCAACCCCCCAATCTCCATATCGTGTTGATCACCAGGGTTGACCCTTCGATATCGCTGGCCCGCTTACGGGTACATAACCAATTAATTGAAATCAGGGCTGAAGATCTCCAATTTTCCTTAGAAGAAGCCACAACTCTATTTAATGAAAAGATGGGCTTGAACCTCAAACCCGAGCATATTAAAGCATTGAACACACATACTGAAAATTGGGTGGTAGGTTTACAACTGGCAGCTCTGTCTCTGAAAGGATTATCCTCTTACGACACATTCATTAAGGATTTTACAGGAGGACACCAGTTCATCCTGGATTACCTGACCGAAGAAGTCCTGGATACGCTGCCAGATGCGCAGCGTGGATTCCTGTTGCGCACCTCAATCCTGGAGAGGTTCTGCGGGGAGTTGTGTCGGGCCGTCACGGGCGATGCATCCAGTGGACAGATGCTCCGTGAGATCCGAAGCCGCAACCTGTTTCTCATTCCCCTCGATATCGAAGGACATTGGTTCCGCTACCAACATCTGTTTGCCGAAGTCCTGTATACGC
>JARROY010000166.1:0-5344 GCA_037383445.1 Anaerolineales bacterium
CCGGCTGAGCAAGCATCTCCTCCGGGCAGAGGTGCCGCTAGAAGCGTTTGTAGATATTGACCCTAAAAAGATCGGCCGTACCCGGCGCGGCCGCCCGATTATTTCTTCCGCCGAACTTCCCAAATGGTGGGAGACCAGTCAAAATCCTGCCTTGCTGGCGGCAGTCGGCGCTGCAGGTGCCCGGGATTTGATTCGAGCGCAGTTGGATCAGCTGGATTTGGTGGACGGGCAGGATTGGTGGGCAGCAGCCTAGCCAAGGAGGTGACGAGGATGCAAATCAAAGCTGGCCAAAAACTGGAACAGGATTTAGTTGTAGAGGAAAAGCACACCGCCTTTCATATCGGCAGCGGCTCGGTGCAGGTGCTGGCCACCCCAATCATGATCGCTTTTATTGAGATCACCGCGTTGAAGCTGCTCAACCAATCTCTGGATGAAGGCTATTCATCGGTAGGCACCCGGGTGGATATCCGCCATCTGGCACCCAGCCCGCTTGGCCACCATGTCCATGTACAGGTTGTCGTTGAGCAAGTGGAAGGCCAGAAAGTTACCTTGCAGGTGGAAGTGTGGGATGGGGATACCTTGGTGGGTGCTGGCACGCACGAACGCTTCGTGATTGATGTGGCCCGCTTTCTGGAGCGCGTCCAGAAGCTGACCGAGCGCGGGAGCTGAACCGAGCGAGCCGGGATTCCGTGCTATAATCTCGCTAATTTGAGCGCAACGAGGTTGCGGACTAAATCTATCTTCGGGATTGATTCGTAAATTTGGTTTTGCCAAATGAACTCTTAAGGTTTCCAAATTGAATTTCAATAGAAAGATCGACGAATAAATGAATTATCTCATCACCGGTGCAGCAGGATTTTTAGGATCAACTTTAGCGAATCAATTGGCTCGGGAGGGGCATCAGGTACGCGGGATTGATGACCTTTCTACCGGCGAACCACAGTCCCTATTTGAAGACGTCCACTTTACCCGGGGAGATGTCAACGACCGGCCTAAATTGTGGACACTGCTGCAGGATGTGGACTGCGTCTATCATCTGGCGGCCCGGGTTCTGGTCGCAGAATCGATTCTCTACCCGAGGGAATACAATGCTGTCAATGTGGGTGGTTCTGTCAGCTTGATGGAGGCCATGCGGGATGTGGGGGTTGGCCGGGTCGTGTTTATCTCTTCTGGGGCAGTCTATGGCGACCAGCCGGAACAGCCGGTCAATGAGCAGATGGCTCCCAAGCCCCACTCTCCCTATGCGGTTTCCAAATTGGCTGCCGAGTATTATGTCAATACCATTGGTTCACTCTGGGGGATTGATACGGTCATCCTGCGTGTCTTCAATGCGTACGGACCTGGTCAGCTGCTGCCGCCAGCGCATGCCCCTCTGATCCCTAATTTTCTGCGTCAGGCAGTGCGCGGGGGCACCCTGGTTGTGCATGGAGATGGAAAACAAACCCGAGATTTTATCTATGTTTCGGATGTTGTCCGGGCGATGGTTGCGGCCTCCACAGCCCCTAACCTTAACCAGGCGATCATCAACGTCGGTTCTGGAGAGGAGACCGACGTCCGCACGGTAGCCCAGCAAATCCTGGACCTGACCGGCCATCAGGGAGAAATTTTGTATACCCCGCGCAACGACCCGGGTGTTTCTCGTCTATGTGCTGATATCTCCCTGGCCAAGGAGAAGCTCAGCTTCACCCCGCGCTACAACTTGGCAGAAGGACTAAGTCTGACGTTAGAACGCGATCCAAGATTTCAAGTTTGATCGGCGATTGGCTGTTGGATAGAAAAAACGCCCTGCTAAGGGCGTTTGTTTTTTGTTAATCAAATTTTAAGTAGGGGCGTACGGCCGTACGCCCCTACTGTTTTTCTGTTTTCCTTGGGCCAGGCTGTCATTCAGACTCTTCCTCGCTTGTTTCTGATTCCTCTGGTGCAGGCTCAGGCTCTTCTTTGGGCAGTTTGAGATCGATTTCGTCTTCCACTTGGATTTGGCCGCGCAGAAAAGCGCCTTCTTCGGTGGCAAAAATTTTTGTGGTCACATTTCCCCATACTCGGCCGCTGGCTCGAATTTCTACCTTGTGGGCGGTCAGATCTCCTCGTACTGTTCCAGCCACGATGACCGATTTGGCTCGTAAATCTTTGCAGGTCACCCGCCCGGAAGTCCCAACCACCAGCAGACCGTCCAGCTGAATCTCGCCTTCAAATGTGCCCTCAATCCGCACGCCGCCCTCACCGGTCAGCCTTCCGTTGTATTTTGTGCCGTCGCCCAGCACGGAGGTGATCCGTTCTGGCTGTGACGAGGCTTCGGTTGGGGTTTGATCTGCATCATCTCTTTTTCGAAACATAAGCTTGCTCTTCTTTTCTACTCATTACGACGTGGTAGGCTGAGTTTTATTGTACCCTAGACGGGTATCGGCATCCACTACCAAAAACCTCCAGGGCTTGCTCTTCCACGGCTCCGGCACAGTGAACAAACCGATTCGCGGCCCGGTCTTGACCCATTCGTCAGGCACGTCCGGTCCCTCCTCAATGAGCACCTGTGCTTGTGGGGTGGTCAGGTCGCGAGCGTTATGCTCTCCATTGATGCCCAGTGCCTGGGTCAGCTTACCGGGACCATCCGTCCAATGCTTGCGAGGCTGCGTGCCGCGCCGTTCGGCGATCACCTCAACGCCCTCCACCGGTAAAATGCCCCGCACCAGCACGGCTTCCGGCTCCCCTTCCGGACGGGTGACAGCACAGAACATCCAGTGGTTGCCGTAGGTGAAATACACATAGGAAAAGCCCGGCGGGCCGTACATCGGTGCGGTGCGCTTGGTGAGCCCCGCCTTGGCGTGGCAGCCCAGGTCGGTCTCGCCGCAGTAGGCTTCGGTCTCAGTGATGATGCCTGCCAGCCGCTGCCCGTGCTCGATGTGGACCAGGCGTTTCCCCAGCAGTTGACGCGCTACTGTCAGGGTGTCGCGGTCATAGAATTGGCGTGGGAGGATGGTTGTTGGTAGCATGGGGGTATTATACAATCTTTCCCACCGCACTTGACAGACTCGATTTGACTCTTATAATAAGTACATACCTAAACGCCCAGACCGGGACGAGTATCCGGCCCGGCAGCCAACAGAGAGAGCAGGTCAACGGTTGAGAGCCAGCTCAGGCAGTCCCCGGAGAAAACCACCCGCGAGCGGAAATCCGAACCGGCTTTAGTTTAGCCCAAGTAGGAGGAACGGCAGGCCCCGTTAAAAGCCGGAATGAGATGGTCGAAGCTTTTGGTTTCGATCAAATCAGGTGGAACCGTGTGAGTGTGAATGGCGCTCATGCCCTGATGGCATGAGCGTTTAGTTTTTTAAGGAGGTAGTCATGGTCAATTTAAAACCCAAGCGATTCAATAAGCCTTCTCGAGGGTGTTTCCTGACCGCGCCTACTGCCTCCCGCCAACTGGCTACTAGTGAGTGATGACAGGTCTCTGACCATTAATCACTACGTTTTAATCACTAACAACTACTTTTTAAGGAAATTAAAAATGTCTGATGAAAAACAAATTCCATATGAGCAATCTGAACTCTACAAGATTCGCCATTCGGCTGCGCATATCATGGCCCAGGCGGTGATGGAACTATTTGAGCCGGATGAAGCCAAGATCGCCATCGGCCCGCCCATTGCAGATGGTTTTTACTACGACTTCGATCTGCCGCGCAACCTGACGCAGGAAGACCTGGACGCCATCGAGAAGCGCATGCGCCAGATCATCGCCGGCAAATACGAATTCAAGAAGGAGGTCGTTTCGGCAGAGGAAGCCAAAGCCCAGTTCAAAGACCAGCCTTACAAGATCGAGCTGATCGAAGGATTGGAGCAGGGCGGTTATGATGAATATGGCAACCCGCTGGATGAAAAGCCGGAAATCTCGTTCTACACGCACGATTCGTTCACCGACTTGTGCCGCGGCCCGCATGTAGAGAATACCGGCCAAATTAACCCTTCAGCTTTCAAGCTGATGAACATTGCCGGGGCCTACTGGCGCGGCGATGAACATAACCCTCAGCTCCAAAGGGTCTACGGTACAGCCTGGAAGACCAAAGAACAGCTCAAAGACTACCTCTGGCAGTTGGAAGAAGCCAAGAAGCGCGACCACCGCAAATTGGGCAAAGAGCTGGATCTGTTCACGTTTGATGATGAGGTGGGTCCGGGTCTGCCGCTGTGGACGCCGCGCGGCACGGTGATCATCGAGCAGTTGGAGAAATTGGCTCACGAGGTCGAACGCCGCCACGGCTACAGCCCGGTTCGTACGCCCCATCTGACGAAAGAAGATCTCTTCATCCGGAGCGGGCATCTGCCGTATTACGAAGACACGATGTACCCGCCGATGGAATTGGAAGGGGTGCGTTACTTTGTCAAGCCGATGAACTGCCCCATGCACCACAAGATCTTCGCCAGCCAGCTGCGCAGCTACCGCGATATGCCCATTCGCTTGGGTGAGTACGGCACGTGCTACCGCTACGAGAAAAGCGGTGAGCTGTTCGGCCTGATGCGCGTCCGCTCCATGCAGATGAACGATGCCCATATCTACTGCTCCGAAGCTCAGTTTGAGCAGGAGTTCATGGATGTGATCGCCATCTACCAGGAATACTTCAAGATCTTTGAGATCGACAAATACGTCATGCGCCTCTCGCTCCACCATCCTGATGGGTTGGGCAAAAAGTATGTGGATAATGCTGAACTGTGGATTAAGACGGAAGATATGGTGCGCAAAGCGATGGATAATGGCGGAGTGCCCTATGTGGAAGCAGAAGACGAAGCCGCTTTCTATGGACCGAAGATCGATGTCCAGATTTGGAGCGCCATCGGCCGCGAGTTTTCCCTGGCTACGAACCAGGTGGATTTTGCCGTCCCGGCGCGCTTCAACCTGTTCTTCATCAATGACCAGGGCGAGGAAGAAACGCCGCTTTGCATCCATCGGGCTCCCCTCAGCACGCACGAGCGTATGATCGGTTTCCTGATCGAGCATTATGCCGGTAAGTTCCCGGTGTGGTTATCCCCGGAGCAGGTACGCATCATCCCCATTACGGACAACCACAACGAGCATGCCAAAAAACTGGCTGACGAGCTCTTTAGGCAGGGTTTCCGGGCTTCTGCTGACCAGAGCTCCAACCGCATGAACGCCAAAATTCGCGAGGCGCAGAAATTCCAGGTGCCCTATATGCTGGTCATCGGTGACCAGGAAATCGAAAACAACACGGTTTCCCTGCGCAAGCGCGATGGCTCTCGGGTCAATGGGATGGCCTTTGCTGATTTTGTGGCCTTGCTGGCAGAACGGGATAAATCGCGTTCACCGGAGCTGTAACCAAATTCTGGTGATTATTTAGGGGCG
>JARROY010000167.1:0-8025 GCA_037383445.1 Anaerolineales bacterium
CGCAAAAGGGTGCCCAAATTTTGGGGGTCCTGCAGGGTATACAGGAGCAGCAGGAAAGGTGGTTCGCTGCGCTCGCCAGCCAGGACAATCATATCGCTTAGATCTGCATAGGGATAATCTCCAACCTGTAAAGCCACCCCCTGGTGATTGCGGTCGATCTGGTCCAATTCTTGGCGGGAAGTATAGCTGATCGGAATTTTGTTCCTGCGGCAACGCGAAATGATTTCGGCTAAACGGCCTTTTTCCTGCGCCCCTTTCGCCACTTTAAGCCCATAAGCGTGCCGTCTTCCAGCCCGGAGAGCTTCATAAATCGGGTTCCGCCCGTATAACCATTCTTTCATTTAAAAGTGTCCAGTGGTTCAAATTCAGATTCCAGGCAGGAAGATCCTAATCCTTCACAGATCGTTTTTGCCTGCCGTCTGCCGGAGTTATTTTTCCCAATGCCAGGTGGTGCCTTCTTTAGTGTCTTCCAGAACGACACCCTGGGCTTTGAGGTCATCCCTCACCTTATCTGAAAGAGCCCACAACTTCTCATTGCGCAGTTCTTTGCGAATTTCGATCAACAAGTCGATGAAAGGCGCAGCCCCTGCCTGATCTGCAACCTCAGGCTGCATCGTCAAACCAAGCACCTCACCGAACTCCAGCAGGGTTTGCTGGGCCGAAGAGAGCTCGTCTGCTGTCGCACTGGCATCGCGAGCCTGATTGATGCTGCGGACCAAATCGAACATGTGGCCTAAGGCACCCGCGGAGTTAAAATCATCATCCATCGCTTCGACAAAGCCAGCTTTGGTTTTCTCCAACTGGCCTGCCAGGGATTCCAGGACATCTTGCGGCGCGCCTGAAGCCTCTGGGAAAGCCGGACGCAGACCGCCGCGTAGACGATCCAATGCTCGAGCGGTCTGATCTAAGACATCATCACTAAAGGTCAGCGGGTTGCGGTAGTTAGAATTAAGCACCAGCATGCGCAGCACGTCGGCCTCATGTTTTTCTAAGAAGTCGTTAATCGTCACCAGATTGCCCAGAGATTTCGACATCTTCTCCCCAGAGAGCTGCATCATCCCATTATGCAGCCAATACTTGGCGAATGGTTTGCCTGTGTAGCTCTCCGATTGGGCAATTTCATTTTCATGGTGCGGAAAGATCAAGTCGTTGCCGCCGCCGTGAATGTCAATCTGATCACCCAGGTGTTCGAGGGACATGACCGAGCACTCGATATGCCAGCCAGGCCGGCCGGGTCCCCAGGGGCTCTCCCAGGCAGGTTCGCCAGGTTTAGCCGCCTTCCAGAGGGCGAAATCCATCGGGCTTTCCTTGCGGCTGTCGACATCAATTCGAGACCCAGATTCCATATCATCCAGCTTGCGGCGGGAGAGCTTTCCATAATCCTCATCCTGTGAAACCCGGAAGTAAACGTCCCCCTCTACTTCATACGCATATCCTTTATCGATCAGGCCTTGAACGACCTGAATGATATTTTCCATTTCAGTCGACACCCGGGGATAAACGCTGGCGGAAAGTATATTTAAATCTTTGAGATGGTGCTCATACTGTTCGATATAGCGTTCGGCCAGTTCCAGGGCATTCACTTCTTCGTATTGGGATCGCATAATAATCTTATCGTCCACATCCGTATAGTTCATCACGTGGCGGACTTTGTAGCCAGAATACTCCAGATAACGCCGGATAATATCGAAAACCATGCTGGACATAGCATGCCCCACATGGGCATTGTCATAGACAGTCGGGCCACAAACATACATGGACACCTGATTAGGCTCTAGAGGCTCAAAGGTGTCTTTTTTCCGGGAAAGTGTGTTGTAAACACGTAATGTCATTTTTTCATTCCATCCTAATCTTTGCTTAATCCGGTTTAGAGAAGATCATTCGGCCGGCGGCAGTTTGCAGCACCTTGGTTACCACCGTTTCAACCTCTTCCCCAATAAATTCGTTTCCATCCTGGACCACAACCATGGTGCCGTCATCCAAATAGCCAATCCCCTGGCCATGTTCACGCCCCTCCTGGATGACACGGACATTGAGAGTCTCTCCGGGAAGATAGACCGCTTTTACCGCATTGGCGAGTTCATTGATATTCAGAATCGTGACACCCTGAATTTCAGCAACGCGGTTCAAGTTGTAGTCATTGGTCAGCACCGGGGCGCGCATTTGCCGCGCCAGGATGACCAGTTTATCATCAACCGCATTGGTGCCTTCCACATCAATATCACTAATCCGGACGGAAATGGCAGGGTCTTTTTGTAATTGCGAGAGGACTTCCAGCCCACGGCGGCCGCGCTGGCGGCGTAAGTTGTCGCCCGAATCAGCAATATACTGCAGTTCGTTCAATACGAACCGCGGTATCAGAAGCTCGCCGGAAAGAAAGCCCGTGCGGGCGATATCGGTCACTCTGCCATCGATAATCACGCTGGTGTCCATCAGGACAACCCGGGAGTTTTTTCCGCCCGTGTCAGAGGTATCAACCCCGCGGTTAGAAAGACTGGACCAGACCTGGAAAATATCATTCTGTCGGGAGGAGAAAATTGAAACACCCAAATAACACAACACAACCGCCAGTATCACTGGCAGCACTTGGCCAAATGGCGGGGGTAACAATGACAGCGGAAATGCGAGCAAAGCGGAAACTACCAAACTGACCACTAAGCCAGCAAGCCCAGCAAACAGGGAGCGCGCCGAAATTTGGGATAAGCCTCTGCGAATAGCCCGTACCGGGCGGGTGGTAAAGTAGGGTGTCAGGACAAGACCGGCAATCATACCCACCATGCCAAAAGCGACCGATCTTGCCATGGCCGGTTCGCCAGCCAGGGCACTAAAAGAAATTCCAAACCAAACTCCCCCAATTCCAAGCAAGATCATTCCGATAATACGAAAGATAAATTCAAGACTCATGTTTTTACTCCTTCTACCCCACACCAGCCACGTTCGGAGCAAAAAGCAAAAACGCGCACGATTTGTGCCCGCCGAAGCCCAATAAAACATATGGGATTGTTATGATGATCAATAAAGGCGAATAATTGCAGTTATGCCTTAATGGTGCTTCTGGCGCAGGGTTATAAATTCAGATAATAAATAAATATAAATCCTAGATTGATGATAGCACGCGCGGCTAATCAAGTCAACCTTAACATAATTAAATATTTATTAGCATTGACCTTTTGGTCAACGCGCCAACCATGCAGCTGACTGTTAATTACCAGAAGCCGTTCGGTTAAGGAACGATCTCAAAGATACTGCCCTGGCTGACGCCCTGAACTTCAGGGAAATACACCTGCCAGGCTCGTGCCGGGATCACCTGGAACCGGCCGGGTTGAAGCACAACCAGGGTGTAGGTCAATTCATACGTGCCGGCAGGCAGGTATTCTGCCAACCAGGCAATATGATTATCATAGACCTGGTTCGAGCCAAACTACCACCAGCCCCACCCTTTGGCCAGCGGATCGAGCGGATCGTAGGAGATTTCTTGCTGGGCTTCGCCAATCTGGCTGGTTTTCAGACTGAGGTCGAGCACTTCCGTGCCAGCTGGAATATAATCCTCAACCTGCAAGTAATGAGTTGCGTTCGGGATATTCAGCGTAACCCGTACGGTAATCAGATCACCGACTGCAGCAGAATTAACTGGCTTGCATTCCTGGGAAACGCAATCCGAGTCTGCCGGATAATACGCCCGTGATACACCCACACCACGATCTAAGGCTGCAACACTTTCCGCCGGTTGAACAACATTGAGAATGGCACGATAATACAGCCGGCCGATTCCAGCATCTCGCTGGATGGTAAGGGCGTTGGGCAAATCGGGCAGCAGACTGTCCAGCGATGTTTCTGCTACCACCTGAGTAAACTGCTCTGCCCCACCAGCCTGGCCGGTAGCGAAGGGATTATCATTCAAGGTGGCAGAGAAGGCAAACTCTCCTCCTAATTCTGCCGTGCCGCGCATGACCTCAGAGATGGCCAGCAGAGCCCAAGAGGTTGCATAAGAGGACTGCCATCCGCCGCTCGCGTCGCGATAGGCCATTAGATAACGCACCCCATCTGCAACCAGAGGAGAAGCTGGGTCTATCTGCGCCAGGGCATACACCACGACAGCCTGGTTGAACACCTCTGATGAGAGCGTTTGCCAGGTTCCAGTCTGTCCGATATCCCAGCGGGCGCCGGTGGCGGAACGAACTGCACTGGTTTGCAGGTTGGAGAAAAGAGTCTCCACCCGACTGTCGGGAGATACCTGGTCCATGGTTAAACCAATCAGAGCCTGACCCCACGGGGAGAGCTGGTCGCTCTGATCCAATAACTCTGAGGCTAAATCAATCACTGGGGCTCCAGCCTGAGCGAGGGCAAAATGAATTAAAGCGTTCTGGTCATATAACCAGGGATGATCTGCATCGGGCTGATGGTTTACCAGATAGTCCATCAAATAGCTGACCGCATTGTCAAAGACATACGAGGTCACCTGATAACCAGCTTGCTGGGCATGGACCATCCCAATCAGAACATAGGCGCTGATGACCGGGTTGCTTTCTGTAAATCCGCTGCTGTACCAACCCCAACCGCCGTCAAAATTCTGCGTTCTTTCCAGGCGGTCCAGGCTGGCGCGGATGTTGGCATCCAAACTGTCCATCAATGCGGGTTGGTCGAGGTTAAATTCCTGAATCACGCGCAGGACTTCCAGATTCGGCAAGAAGCGAGAAACGGTATACTCAACCGATTCGCTCTGATATTCTTCGAGCACGTCCAATCCTTCCAATGCCACACCCGCCAGCGAGGAAGCGATCTCCAGGTGCAAACTTCCACCCAGGGGCTCGAAGCTATGCGGCAGGCTGACCAACTCCAGGCGCTCCCCACCCTCATCGAGCACCCCGGCTGTGGCAAAAGCCTGCGGGGCAGAATACGCCGATACCGGGATACTGCCCATAGAGGGCAGCGAAGCATCCTTGTAGCCGCCTCCTTCAGCGGCGAAAGCCACCTCAATCTCCTCAACCTGATCGACAGTCCCCCACCAGCCGACGCGAACCCTCCCCATTGCTGGTACATTCACGTCCTGCAATGCCGCCGAGGGATCATCCAGCGTAACACCGACTGCCTGAACAGCTAAACCAACCTGAAGGTCTTGATCTGTATTATTGTGAACCACCACGGCCAGTTCAAGATGGTCTCCGACCACTGCAAAGCGCGGCGTCACCGGGCGTACCAGGAGCGGTTTTGTGGTGATAATTTCCGAAACGGCTTCCCCTACCTTGGTATCTTTGGTCAGGCCGCGCGCCATCAGACGCCAGGTCGTCAGGTTGGGGCGGTTTTTTGCGGCTCTCCGAGGACTTCCACATTTAATAGAAACGCTTTAGGATCAACGGGCAAATCGATCATGCCGTAGCGGAAGGCCGCCGTGTCGTTCGGACCTCTGCCCAGCAGGGTTACCGTCATATACAGGTTGGGCGCTGAGTCCTCTGTTAACTGCACCGGGAAAGACATGCCCGAGCCGGTGACCTGCACGATCTGGCTCTCCATAATCTCCCCGCGCTCGTAGGTGACCAAAGCCACGGAAGGTGTATTGAAAGGGTTGGGGATAAATACGGCGGCCACTTCTCCCGGCTGGAAGCTGTCTTTCTCGGTGATCAGCTCGATCTGGTTGTTGTCGAAGTTCGGCCAGACGGCCGTACCCGGGCCACCGACCCAGATGAATGTCTGGGTCACCGCATTCCCGCTGCGCACCTCCAGCTGATAAATCCCTGGATTGGCTGGCGTGAAGGACAGGCGGGACATCCCATCGCTGTTGGTCTGGAAATCGCCCTGGGAAAGCACATTGACCTGCTTGGTATAGGTAGCAAAGCCGAACCTATCGGTTGCGCCGCGTTTCCAGCTCACTTCGCCGAAGGTCGCCGTCACAGTCTGTACCCCGGCAGGCTGTTGATCCCAGTCAACCGCCAGAATATCGAAATCAATCTCCGAGTTAGCCTGAGCCACCCAGGATTCTGCTTTGACGCCCAAATAGATCGGCGCAGGGTGAATGGTGGTGGTAGACCGGTTGGTCACCGGAAAGCCGCTCTCGTCCTGGATGGTTACCTCAAGGTTGTACTTTTGGGTGCGCTCAGTAGGCGTCGAAGCAAACATGACGGACAAACGGCCATCTTCGGCTGTGCTGCCCGACCCACCTGAAACAAAATTGCCCAAATACCCCTGCACGCCATAAAATCGATTGGTATAGAAGGGTTCAATCGGCCCTACCTTCAGCCGAGACAGAAGTAAGCTGGTCAGTTTATAAAGAAGACAGTGCCTTTTTACTCCCGGGCTACCAGGTAGGGCCGATTGAACCCTTCTATACCAGGCTGAGCTTCGTCGGGCAGGGTGAAGCTGGCATTGGCCGTGCCGTACTCACTGAGAGGCAGCACCATGCTTTGGACCTCTTCACCCATGTAATTGTGCAAGCTTACCTCTATTTGCTGGACGGACGGCACCTGGTAGCGGCCGTTAAGGGCTTCCCGGGCAACCAATCGGAAATTCACCGTCTGCCCCGGCCGGTAAATCGGGCGGTCGGTGTAGACATAGGTCTGAATTTCCGGCGAGCTTAATTGGGCATCATATCCAAAATCCCATGCGGAAATTCCCTGCTCCCAATCACTCTTGGCCATCGAGAACAGTTCATTTCCGGGTTGGTATAAGACTGCATAGACCGTTTCATATTTATCTTGGCGTGGCAAAAGCTGGGTAGAGAACAACCCGGTGCTGTCTGTGTTACCCTGTGCCAGCACCTGTCCAGCGGCATCGTAAATCTGAACCGGGGCATTTGCGACTGGTGAATTCGTCCGGGTATCGATCGCCCATACCAGGGTATCCGTGGCACTGACCTTGAAAACCATCTCCACATAGCTGACGACAGCATAATCGACGGCATTCTGCCAGTAGTCTGGTAAGGGTTCCGGGTACATCGAAACCCAATACAACCCGGGTTGCAAACGCTGATCCTGGGTAAGTGATAGACCTACAATCTGGTTCCGGTTGCGAGAGATATCCAGCGCTGTGTTGGTAGTGAGCATTTTTTCCGGCTGGAAATTGATCACATCTTCGTAACTGGCAATATGCTGCAAGTAAAGATAATCTTCAAAGGCGATCGCACCAGCCTGTACAAAGACCTGATCGATGTTGACCACCTGGGCAAACATTTTAGGATCATCGGGATTGACAAACACAGTCCCGCGTCCCTGGTAATCGGCGGGGCGAAAGTTCGTGCTGAGCGGGGCGCCAGCAAAAGAAAAGGTGTAATCAAATTCCAGGTCGTCGCCCCAGATATCGCTGATCCCGCCACCAACCGTCACCGTATAGTCTTCCTCTGGTTCAAAATTGCCGTACAGTATCAAGGTATCCAAAACCTGATCCGGCCCATAATCCGCCAGGGTCAGATCCACATCGGGCGTCACACTGATAAATTCCAGCGGGTCTTCTGAGGCGATAGGGGCATTAAACTTTATTTCCAGCGGGGCATAGGTATCCTTTAACCCGCCGTTCATTGGGTTGGTGCTGAGGACAAAGAGTTCCATCGTAGCGAAAAAACTGCGTTCGAAGTTTTCTGAAATGGGAGTCCCGCCGCGTGAGAGCACGCCGGAAGGAATTAAAAAGGTATATTTCATGCCGCGCTGATACAGCTGGCTGGGAGTGAAGGTCATTTCTGTCAGGTCATCGGACCAGGAAAACGTCCCGGATACGCGCTGCCTTTGTTCATCTACCAGGGAAAAGGCCTGCTCCACGCTGTTTGTATCCATGGCCTGGTTGAATTTGACCACCACCGGGGCATCCAGGAAGACATGCAGTTCGCCCAATTGAGGAGAATAGGATTCGTAAGCAGGCGGCAGGGTGACAAAGCTCCAACTCTCGGCAGACTGCAGCGGGGTTCCACTGGTACTGGTGAGCCCGGGGGTGAGTTTAACGGTATATTCCTGGCCGCCGGTCAGAGCCGGTTCAGGGTAAAAGATATAAGTACTGGTGTTCAGCCATTCCCCGCGTCCATTTGCGGCTGGTTCAAGCGAA
>JARROY010000168.1:0-5292 GCA_037383445.1 Anaerolineales bacterium
ACCTTGCCGACCACATTGGATAAATACTGCACCAGGATAACGAAAGTAGTCCCTAAGAACGTGCCGATGTTTGTTCCCAAACCTCCAATCAACAACAACCCTAATAAAAAGATCGACTCGGTGAAGCTGTAACCGAACTCAGTGCCCACAGCGCGCTGGCTGTGCGCCCTCAGCGCTCCCGCCAGCCCTGCAAACACCGCGGCAATAAAGAAAGCACGCAGCTTGTAGCTGAATAAATTGACTCCCAAAAGCTCTGCCGCCAGGTCATTATCCCGGATTGAGACGAAAGCCCGGCCCAGGCGTGTGCGCGACATGTTGGCAGCCAGGAAGGAGGTGATAATCACGGCAACCAGCGTAATATGGATATAGCGCGCCGGTTGATTAAACTTGTAGGTTCCAATGATCGGCAGGGCAGCAGGAATATATCCCTGGGAACCTCCCAAATAATCTTCGAAAGTATGTTTGGTCAACCAGGGAATAATAAATTGGGCTGCCAGGGTCGCCATTGCCAGGTAGAATCCTTTCACCCGCAGAGAGGGCAAACCAAAGATCAACCCTACAACCCCCGCACCCAGTGCCCCGATCGGGATGGCCAAAAAAACATTCAGACCGAGGTGGGTGACAATCATTGCCGAGAGATACCCCCCGGCCAGCATAAATGCTGACTGCCCAAGAGAAATCTGTCCGGTATACCCGGTGATGATATTCAGTCCCTGAACGGCAATTAGCGTGTACCCTATCCGGTTCAGAGTCGTGACGATATACGGGCCTGCCCAATATGGGCAGGTGGCCACCGCAACAATCGTGGCAAGCAGCAGCACCCACTGCCAGGGTTTTCGAATGAAGGACATATCCTGTTGATAGCTGCGGTCGAAATCACCTGAAGGGCGTAAAATGGCCATAGTAAAGTTCCTCTCATATCCTTTCGATGCGTTTTTGCCCGAATAATCCCTCAGGCCTGATCCACAACACAATCAGCAGAAGCACATAGGGTGCAATTTCCGAAGAGTTGCGCACGGTAATCAGCTTCGATGTCTCGACAAGTTCCTGGGTCAGACCGATTGCAATGCCACCGACGATCGCACCAGGCAGCGACTCCAATCCCCCCAATAAGATCGCTGGAAAGGCCACCAGGACAACTGTCGATAGGGTGAGACTGGCGCCTGTCAGCATGGCAAGCAGGATTCCTCCCGCAGTGGCAATCATTCCAGCGATCGCCCATGAGAGCCCGAATACCCGGGGAACCGTAATCCCGGCACTGCGCGCCAGTTCATGGTCTTCGGCTGCTGCCCGCATGGAGAGTCCTGCGCGAGTGAGTTTAAAAAACAGGGCAAAGATAATGGCGCCTAACATAGCGACCACAAATACAGCTACAAGTGTCTTTTGCACAAAGATGGTTTCATTAAACGCCCATTTAAATGGGATTTTAAACGACTCGGTGCGCGGGGGGAAAGGTCCAAGGGGAAAATTCGTGCGCGGCTGAACACCAAAGGCAACGCTCACCGCACCTTCAAGAAACAACGCCAGCCCAAGGGTCATCAATACAATCGATAACAGGGGTTGTCCTGTCATCGGGCGCAGGGTGAAACGCTCGATCAGGAAACCCAACAGAGCCATCGTGAGCAGCGCTGCCAGAACAGCGAAACCCAGTGGGAGATTAACCAACTCGTCACCCGTTTCATTTGCCCCGGCAAACCACCAGGTGAGGTAAGCGCCCAACATCAGTAAGTGCCCTTGTGAAAAATTAAAGATTTCCGATGATTTGTAGATCAACACCACACCCAGAGCGATAAGGGCAATCACACCTCCATTGAGGATCCCGGTGACGATCGCCTGTGGTACAAGTACCCAATTCATTGACTTAGCTCCTCCTCCAGTTTCATAATCCGTAGGGCTGTTTCAATTGCCCCCTCTCGTCCATCCTGGTAGTGCACGACCGCGCTAATCGT
The DNA here is from genome assembly GCA_037383445.1 of Anaerolineales bacterium. Classification (GTDB taxonomy): domain Bacteria; phylum Chloroflexota; class Anaerolineae; order Anaerolineales; family UBA11579; genus UBA11579. Next base: position 1,950 of record JARROY010000168.1, read on the forward strand.
TACATACTCATCATCACTATAAATACTTTCGATAATATTTTGATAGTGATCTGCCAGATAACCGCGCCGCAGCTTACGCGTACGGGTCATCTCAGATTCGTCTGCGTCGAACTCTTTGTGCATCAGTACAAATTTCTTTACTCTTCCCCCTTGGGGCATCGTTTTATTGACTTCCCTCACATCTCTTTGGACCAAATCATATACTTCGGGTTTTTGCGAGAGATCGATATAAGTGGTATAAGGAATGCCGCGTTTCTCCGCCCAGCGGCCAACGTTCTCAAAATCTATACTGACCAACGCCGCCACGTAATGTTTGTCTGGACCGCCAACCGCCATCACGTCCCGGATAAACGGACTGAATTTGAACCGGCCTTCGATGAATTGCGGGGAAAATTTTTCCCCACTGGCAAGCTCGATCATGTCCTTCAAACGATCGAGATAAATCAGATGCCCGTTCTCGTCGATGTAACCCGCATCACCGGAATGGAACCAGCGGCTGCCGTCCTGATCTATTTCAAGCGCTTTGGCCGTGGCTTCCTCATTTTTGTAGTAGCCAATAAAAATATTCCCACCACACAGACAGATTTCCCCTTCCTCGGTGATCTTAATCCGCACGCCTTTAGGCGGTGTGCCGACTGATGCGAATCTGACATCACCTTCCTCATGCATGGTGCCCACTGCGGTTGTCTCGGTAGAGGAAAATACTTGTTTAAGATTAATGCCCAGCGCTCTAAAAAATCGGAACATGTCGGGGCTGAGTGCAGCACCTGCTGTGATCGCAGTACGCACATTTACTAACCCCAGTTGGTTTCGAAGTGGGTGAAAGACCAATCTATCACCCAACCAGTACAGCAGTTTCAATCCAAGCCCAACCGATTCCTTGGCATAATGCTTGTCTGCCATTCGATAGCCGATGGGCAAAAATAATTTGTACAGAGTGCGGTTTAACCAAGTGGAATCATTAATCCGCACCTGGATCAGAGCTGTCAGGTTCTCCCACAGGCGGGCAGGGTAGAAAAGGACATCCGGTGCAATCTCACGAATATTGCTTTGGATTGTTTCTGGAGCTTCAGGAAAATTGATGATAATCCCGTAGATCACATGCGGGGTTACCGAGAGCGTATGCTCGGCAATCCAAGCCAGGGGTGCAAAGGAAATTAGATTGTCGGTATCGTAACGCGGGTCAGTATCTTCGAAATATCTGCTGGCATGAATGAAATTGTTGTGCGTGAGCATCGCTCCCTTCGGCAAACCAGTAGTCCCCGACGTATAGCATAAATTTGCCAGATCCTCCCCCTCGCCCTCACTGACCATCTGTTCAAACAATTCCGGCTGCTCCTCAAGGAGCTTACGGCCAAGTTTTTGTACCTCATCAAAGGACAACAACCATGGGTCGTCGTAATACCACATTCCGCGTTCTTCCCAATAGATGACATGTTTGACATTTGGGATTTTGTCCCGGATCTCAAGCAGCTTATCACACTGTTCCTGATCCTTGGCCATGGCGAACACAGCCTCCGAATGACCGATGACATACTCCATTTCATTCGGGATGGCATCGGTGAAAATGCCAACCGTCACACCGCCAGCCGCCATAATAGCCAGGTCTGCCCAAAGATATTGGCGGTCATTATCGCCAACAATGCTCACGCGTTCGCCACGCTTTAAACCCAAGGAAACCAGTCCCAGAGCAAAGTCGCGTACATTTTCATAAGCATCCCGCCAGGTATATTCCTGCCAAATGCCAAAATCCTTCTGCCGGACAGCAACTTTCTTATCACCATATTGCGCGACTCTCTCAAGAAAGTATTTGGGCAGTGTATCTGGTGTATATTTTTCGTTAGGCTCTATAACCATCCTGTTCGACTTCACCTCACTCACCATCACCGATGTTCCTCACCCAAGTAGGCTTGAATGACAGTCGGGTCAGTTCGAATTTCTTCTGGGACGCCTTCGGCAACTTTCCTGCCAAAATCGAGGACTACAATCCGGTCCGCAATATCCATCACCAACCCCATATCATGTTCAATCAGCATAATGGTGGTTCCTTGTAATTCATGAATATCAAGAATAAAGCGAGCCATGTCTTCCTTCTCTTCCACATTCATGCCGGTCATAGGCTCATCAAGAAGCAAGAGATGAGGTTCGAGCGCTAAGGCCCTCCCTAACTCAACTCTCTTGCGCAAACCATGGGGCAGGGCGCCAACGATGGCTTTGCGGATGTTTTCAATTTCTAAAAAATCAATGATCTCTTCAACTTTGTGGCGATGTTCGACTTCTTCTTTAAGTGAAGATCCCCAATAGATCATGCAGGCAAGCAAGTCAGAACGCATGTGGATATGTCGGGCAGCCATTAAGTTATCAAGTGTGCTCAACCCGCTGTACAGGGCTGGAGTCTGAAATGTACGAGCGATTCCCAGGTGAGCAATTTTATGCGGGGACATCCGGGTGATATCTTGCCCCTCAAATGTGATCCGTCCCTCATCCACCCGGTAAAAATTGTTGATGCAGTTCAGCAACGATGTTTTACCGGCACCATTCGGGCCAATGATGGCAAGAATTTCCCCTTTTTGGACATCGAAACTAATTTTACTCAAAGCATGCGTTCCCCCAAAACTAAGAAAGATTTCTTCGACGCTTAAATGTACAGGTTCAGTGGCCATTTAACCTCTCTAAATCGTTTATCAAGATACCATAAACTTTAAATATGCCCGATCAGTTTTATAACTACTCAACCAATAATTGGATTTTTTAATATTTATTGATACGTAAGTAAATCCCTAACGATAAACAATTAATATTCCAGGTGCATTTAATTGAACCGCATATACACCTCGATTGATAAACAGTATTTTGAAAATGAATAAATAAGAAATAGACGGCACCAAACACCCGTCCGTAGTGTCGTTAGTGAGAATCCTAGATTGATAATAGCATTAATAAAAAACCAAAGTCAAGCAGTTGGTATTTATGACATCGTCCTAAAGTTGGTAGGCGTATCTAGAAAATTGGTTGATGGACACACTTCTTCCATTTTTACCATTAACTCATTCGAAACGGCCTCAATATGATCAAAACTCCCCAGTTACCATTAATCCTGTTCGATTGCAACGATCAAAGAAATCCTTTTCATACCAGGGATAAAAACCAAAACTGGTTAACTCAATTCACATAAAACAACCCCTCTTTCGAGGGGCTGTCCTATCTAAATTTGACCAAGCAGACCGGGGATTTTAGATTCCAAGTCTACCGAGCCGAAGCGCAGCTTCGATCAAGGTACCAGCAAGCTGATATCGTCCAGCCACATCGTGCCAGAAGCTTTCTTGTAGAACAGGTCGATGTT
>JARROY010000169.1:0-10555 GCA_037383445.1 Anaerolineales bacterium
ACCCAATCTGGTAATCATCAGCGCTCAGGGTGTCGCTGTTTTGGTCTCCACTCCAATCCGTATCCAGCAGCACCTCGATGCTGTCTCCCTGGAAGAGCAGGGCATCCGTTGATGTCTGCACAAACTGGCTATCGCGCACCAGCACCCCAAGATATAGATCGTCAGCATCCCAGCCGAACTTGAACTCCCCGAATAAATCGATCTGGTTGGCGTAGAATTCCGGACCAAAAACGACCTTATCAATCGCATAGATCGTTCCCGGCCAATCGTTGATATCCCCATCAATGACCGGCGCTTGATCCAGGTAGGCTATCGTCCACTGCTCATCCCCGGTGCCTGCAGATGGGACCATGGCCGGCGTAACGGTCTGTGTAACGCTGATAGCATTTCCTGTGGAACTTTCTGATGATTTATCTATTATTTCGCTGGTTGAGGTAGCAGCAGGTGGAGTTTCAGTCGCCTCCAGGAAGGGTGTTTCAGTTGGTTGTGGGGGTGGCAGTGTGGCGGTGACAGTGTTTTCTGGTTGGGTATCGCAGGAACTGATCATCAGTACCAGTCCAATCGAACCAATTAAAGCGGCCATTTTTTGGGGAAATCGTGCCATGTTTCGACCTCCATCGCGCGGATCAACAAACTGCTCACCTGCAAATTGATTATAACCTTGGCGGGTGGTTTTAGCAGAAAAAAACGAAGCCGAATAAAAACCAATCCCCATCGCGTTATTCTGCACCGATATGGAGGCTCATTTCACAGATTTGCGTTCCTTGTCAAACGTATCGGCTTGCGGTATCCTAATGGATAACGGGAGTGGATGAGTCCCGGTGGGCTCCCCGGTCTTCAAAACCGTTGGCGGGTCGCGTTGCGGGCCGCGGTGGGTTCGACTCCCATGCACTCCCGCCTAAACTTTTAAGCGATGACAGAAATAGATACTTAGCCATGCAAACCTTTACTGAAAATCAGGAACAGATCACATCCCTAGTCAATCGAGTGCTGACGGTGGCTTCAATTACGATCGGAGACCACACTGAAAATGTCCTCGTTCGGTACCGTGGGCAGCTGCGCATCGATTCGACCCAGGCTTACGATCAACTGGCCGCCGCTCTTCAGCAGTACAACATTACCCCATTGTTTCGCGAGGAAGAAGGTCAGCACGTGATCGTATTGCTGGAAGGGGTGTTAAATCCCACCCCCTCCAACCCAGTCGTGAACCTGGTTCTATTCATCCTGACAGTTTTGAGCGTGCTTTTTGCGGGCGCTCTGTACAGCTATGAGGGCCCGGTGCCGGAAAATCAAATTGAAGTTATCACGGTCCTGCTGCGTAACCTTAAAGTAGGGATCCCGTTTGCCGCCAGCATCCTGGCGATTCTACTGGCCCATGAATTTGGCCATTACCTGGCGGCCCGCTACCATAAATCTGCTGTCACCTTGCCCTATTTTATCCCCTTCCCCCTGAGCTTATTCGGGACGATGGGCGCGTTCATCCAGCTCAAAGCCCCGCCCAAAAATAAACGCATCCTGCATGATATAGGGGTGGCGGGTCCATTGGCAGGATTGGTGGTAACCATTCCGATCTTGCTGATTGGACTGGCGCTTTCGCCGGTAGATGTGATTAGCAAGGTGATCCCAGAAAACAGTGGGTTTATTCTAGAGGGAAATTCAATCTTTTACCTGTTTGCCAAATATGTCATCCATGGCGAACTGCTCCCTGCTCCCCAGAGCTATCAAGGCATGTCCCCAGTGCTGTACTGGATCCGCTACTTGTTTACTGGTCACCCGCTACCGCTTGGCGGGCGAGACGTGATGATGCACCCGATGGCCTGGGCTGGTTGGGCTGGTTTATTGGTCACCGCACTCAACCTGATTCCCGCCGGTCAATTAGATGGCGGCCATGCTTTGTATGTCCTGTTTGGCAAAAAAGCCCGGCGGTTGCTGCCGGTGATCTTGATCTCGTTAACCTTGTTGGGGTTGGTTTGGTCCGGCTGGTGGTTATGGGTGGCGCTGATCTTTTTCTTGGGCCAGCGGCATGCAGAACCGCTTGACCAGATCACCAAGTTAAACCCATGGCGCAAGGCAATCGCCATCTCCGCTTTGGTGATTTTTGTGCTCATCTTTACACCTATCCCGCTTCAGCAAATTGTGGGAGGGTAGGCTGGACATATGGGGGTTGAAAATCTACCAGTTTTTCTGAAAATATAGACCAATTGACCAGAAAGAAACTTTGTTCTATTGTTTCTTGTCTTCATTATTGTTATACTAATTACGAGGCGCGACCCGGAGTATTTTAATTTAAGCAATAGTTCAATATTGATATATGGGGAAGCCCTTCGTCTATTACACCTGTCTTTAAGGTAAGGCAAATGCGATTGTCACCTCTACGCACATTAATGCTCCTAATGCTTTCTTTGCTTTTAACGATGGCGTTTACTGCATGTGGCGGCAGCCGTTCCTCCATGCCAGAAAATCTTCCTAATGGAACTTATTTGCCAGACCCTGTCTTTACCCAATTTTATGAGCAGAATGGCGGGTTCGATGTCTTCGGCTATGGCATCAGCACGCTGTTCAGCGACCAAACGGGGCAAAAGTTTCAGTATTTTGAAACCGTCTTGATGGTCTATGACCCCATTACCGACAGCGCCCATTTAGAAGATCTTGGAACCAGACTGCGTATACAAAACCTTCCAGTACCGGCATGGTCGGGCAGTTCACTTGATGGTGGTCTGTTAGTTGGAGATTTTTTCATCCACCCGGCTTTTGTTTCCCTTTACCTGAAGTTAGGTCCCCAATTGGTAGGCCAACCGCTTACCCAGCCTTTTGTCAACCTGAGTCGCAATCGTGTTGAACAGCATTTCCAAAATTTAGGATTGTATTTTATCCTGGACGACCCAGAGCAAACCGTTGACTTGCTTGAATATGGACGGCTGGATTGCGGTGGATGCCAGGCGGATTTTACTTCTCGACCAGGAATTATTCAGGCTCCCCTGACGGATGCCGCTATTTACAGGATGATGGGTGAAATGCAAATTACTGCCTCCCTGACAGGTGAAGTGGTTCGAGAGGCGATGATCACGGATGGATCAACCGATCTGGTTTTTGAGAATTTGGTCTTGCAGAAGAAAAACAATAAACTTAAGATTAGACCGGTGCCTGTCTTGCTGGACCTGCAGGATGAATATCTATATCCCCCACTGATTGTCAGCGGGATAGTCTTTTATGAGTATCAGGACGGTCTCGGGCACAATGTTTTGTCTTTTTTTGACGATTATGTTCATCAGAATGGGGGGTACCAGGTGTCCGGCCGGCCGATCACCGAGATCATTCCCATCGATAAAGACAACGGGCAATACCGACAATGTTTTGAGAATTACTGCTTGGATTATTTCGACAATGCAACCACTGCCAAGGTCCGGCCAACCCCGTTAGGCAAAAAATATCTGGACGAATTAAACCATGATTTTGTTCTACCCACAGGTGAACAAGATGGAAACGGTGAATATACGACCCAACCGCGGAACAAGAATCCATTTACCCTGATTGCCTGGGAAGACCATACTGTGGTTAATTCCAGCACTCCGCAGACCATCAATGTGGTGGTTTCACTGCAAAACACACCTCAGCCTGATAAAGAGCTGACATTGAAAATCATCTATCCAGACGGTGCAGAAACATCAATCAAACTGCCTGCCACTGGAGATGATGGTCGTACGAGCATTACCTTGGAGCCCATTGTCGGGCAAAATGGTGAACTGGTCTTTTACGAAATCTGTATGGAAGTCTCCGATGCGGGTCCTGTCTGTGCCGAGGAAACCTTCATGATTTGGGGAAATCCATAACTTCAAAATAGAATGAACAATTGAATTGTACTGAGAAGCGCACCAATCTTGGCCGCGCTTTTTTGTTGGGTCTTGAACTGGCGTTGGTTTTTCGGTTGTTGTGATCTGTTAGGGCTGGGTGATCCTGGCTTCTGAAAGCACTTGGACAGTTTCTATTGGCTTTCCAAGGCTGAACACCTCGACGTTGAAGCTCACCTCTGTCCCCAACTGGTCGGTATCAGCTTCCCAACGACGCACGCCAACAATTGCCCCATCAGAATCATAGGCAGTGACCAGCACCCAGACGTAGCTCCACTCTGGAAGACTGCCATCTTCTTTGGTGGGTAAAGAATACACCAGGTTTCCGCTGACCTGGAAACCGAGCTGGTCGCTGCTGATCGGTGCGCTGTTCAAGTCCCTGAGATCGCCTGGAAGATATCGGATTTCAGACTGGTTGGCTTCCACTGCACTGACCAGCTGGCCCTGGCCGCTGCTCCAATTTGGAATTGGAGGTGAGAAATACGCGGCCAGCGGCAACACCCCGCCTGGTGAGAGCAGATTCAGCATGCTGTGGGCCGTTTGGCTGGCAGTCTCCTCTCCTAATTCGTTGTATAAGCGCACCACCCCGGTGATATTTTCAGCTGGTGAGGAGGTGGTATTGGTCACAGGTAAGTAACACCACATCCCGCCAGAGCGCACCGGGTAGCAGAATACTTCACCTGTTTGCAGTGGAAGCACCTCTGGTGATGCCGGTTCTGATGTATCTTCGCCATCCGCCTCCGCGGTTGGAAGCGGAATAATCAGTTGCGTGCCAACTGAAAGAAAATTTGGATTTACCTCAGGATTGGCTAGGGAGAGTTGATCGTAAGTAATCCCAAAATAAGTCGCAATCCCGATCATGGTATCGCCTTGGACTATTGTATAAAGATAAGGGGTTGGGGTGGGCAGCGGAGGCAGGGTGGGCGTTGGGGCATGCGTGGCTGTGGGGGCGACGGTCTCGATAAGCGTTGAGGTGAGGTAAGGAGTAATTGCCGGAGTTTGTGTGCTGGCCGAGGGGGTAGTATTCTCTTGCATAGGGATACTGGTGCAGCCAGCTAAAATAAGCAGCAAGACGCCAAACATCGTGATCAGAATTGGTTTTTCAGACACGCCGAGATTATACCAGCAGTTGAGATTCGTTAGATTGAGCGGTTGCCAATCTCGGCGCTACGGCTGGTTAGCAGCCTCAGTTTTCCCGGCCTAAATCGTCGACCTTCCTTCGCTTGTCCTAAAATTGATGCTATGCTAAACTGCTAACACGTGTGAAGGTGATCTATGTCTGAAGACCGAATCCTGCAGGAAGCGATCAGTGCCATTGAAAACGGACAGCGCGCTCGCGCCCGCGATCTGCTTACCCGGCTGCTTCGGCAGGATCAATCCAGGGTGGACGTTTGGCTGTATATGAGCGCGGTGGTCGATACTCCCAAAGAACGCATCTTTTGTCTGGAAAATGTGCTGAAATATGATCCGGATAATCAAACTGCCGCCAATGGTTTAGCTCTTTTGGGGGTAATGCAGCCTGATGATCAAAAGACCCCAGTAAGACCGTTCAGTGAACGAAAGTGGAAAGATGGTGAAATCTTCGAAGCTCAGGGGGATGCTTCCGGGAGTGGTAAAAAATCATACACCAAAATCCCGGCTGCACAGATGCTCTCTCTGATTTTTACAGGTGTTTTGGCTGTTGCATTGGTCTTGGTGGGTATATTTGGTAATCCGTTTTACAAGCCGAGCGCCAGTGCAGCCGGCTCAGGTGCTCCAAACACCCGAAGGTGGTGTGCCGACAGACAATCCATCAAAACCGACGGCGTTGTCCTTCGTTCTCCAAGAAACTTATACGCCGACCCCGCTGTATGTCAATACCCCGCATCCCAACAATGAAGCTTACGCAGCCGGTATTCGCAGTTTGAATTCCGGGAATTACGCTCAGGCAATTGCGCTCTTTGAACAAGCCCTTGAACAGTTGGAAGAAACTGATGATGATTTGGACATCCGATACTATATCGGCCTGGCGCTGCTCAATAGTGGGGAGCTTGAAGATGCCAGAAGAGTATTTGAACTGATCTTGCAGGAAGACAGCCTGTTTGCCCCGGCTTATCTTGGAAGAGCCAGAGCCCGGATGCTGATGCATTCGGATATCAATGTGGCCGCCGATATTTATAAGGCGATTGGGATTGATTCGGAATACATAGAGGCTTACATGATGATGGCGGAATACCGCATAGGCCGGGGAGAACCCGAATCAGCCATGCCGTTTATTGAGCAGTGGGTGAAGTTCGCTCCGGATAATGCCTTCGGGCAGCATTACCTTGCCGAGGCTTACCTTGCGCTCGGTGAGCCGGAAGAGGCTTTGGAACCTGCTCAAAAAGCCCACGAATTGGATGTTACCCTGGTGCAAAATTACCTGACCCTTGGTCGCGCCCTGGTGGAGAACGGGAGAGCCCGCGAGGGTTATGGCTACCTAGATCTTTATCTCCGCTATGATGAGAACAAAGACAATCCCATGGCCTTGTATATGTTTGGGCGTGCAAACCAGGCTTATGGCAATCATGCCGAGGCTATCGCAGACTTCGAGAAAGCGTATTCCATCCAGCGTACAAATTATGAGATGAGCCATTATTGGGCAGTATCTTTGGTGGCTATAGGAGAATATCAGCGCGCGTTGGAACGTGTAACCGTGCCTATCGAACGGATTGGTAAATGGTTTGAACCTTACCTGGTGCGGGCACAAGCCTATTACTACTTGGAAGAATATGGCGATGCCAAAGAGGCGGTGGAAGAGGGAGCCAAATTCGCCACTTCTCCGCAGCAGCTGGCTGAGCTATATTACTGGCGCGGCCTGATCTACGAAGATCTCGGTTATCCTTTGATTGCTAAAGAAAACTGGATTTCATTGGTCGAGATGGATGCGGAAGATGTCCCACCAGAATACCTGCTGGAAGCTCAAACCCGGGTCACCCCGGTCGCTCCGACCAAGACCCCGTTCGTGCCAACCTCCACCTATGTGCCGACCAAAACCCCATTTGCGCCAACCCCTACCCGAACGCCGACTAAAACCCCAACACCCTGATTTGAGACATTAAGTTCGTTCAGAGATTTTCAGCCTTTGCCAACCTGTTTGTTAATTCAAAGATCGCAGCCTTGCCAAGGGATTGCAAGCGCGCTATAATTTTATGTTGCATTTAACCATGGTCTAAAGGTTCTTATCATGCCTGTTTATACATATCATTGCGATAACTGTGAAGCTGAGTTTGAAAAATACCAGTCATTTTCGGAGGAATCGCTCACCACTTGTCCCGAATGTAAGCAAGAAACCTTGCGCAAGGTCTATTCTCCTGCCCTGGTGGTATTCAAAGGTTCTGGGTTTTATGTTACCGATACCAAATCCTCCAGCCCAACCTTGTCTTCCAATAATCATAAAGACAACGGCAGCGAGGAAAAACCCAGCACGCCAGAAAATAAGGAAGAAAAGAAAGCCGAAGCCAAATCCGAGAAAAAACCAGAGACTAAAGCGAAATAAAAAATCGGCTGGTCACAAGATAAAAACGATATCCCCCGAAAATCCGGGGGATTTTATTATCCCTCCCCCCAGCATTCAATGCAGTCGCCAGAATGAGCAAAACTACGTATAATTGGATATAGTTTAACCGAGCCTCATAGATACCAAAGGAGTAAAAGATGCACCCAATTCCAGGAGACTGTCCAGTCTGTGGTGGAGAATTAGTAGTGACCAGATTATCCTGTCGTCAGTGTGACTCAGTCATCCAAGGCCGGTTTATCGCAGGACCGTTTTCCAACCTGTCCACAGAACAGCTGACCTTCCTGGAAGTCTTTGTGAAGAATGAGGGCAAGATCACCCACATGGAAAAAGATTTGGGGTTGTCGTACCCGACAATCCGCAACCGGCTGCATGAGATTATCCGTGCCTTAGGATACGAACCGGGCCGGGAGGATCTGGTTGTGCTCACCGAAGAGGACCGGCGCAAAATCTTGGAAGACCTGAATGAAGGCCGTATCACCTCGGAAGAAGCGATGCAAATGCTCAACCGGAATCAAGTATAGCCCCACAAAAACGCCAAGATTATATTTTGCAAGAAATCAATTAAAGCGGTAGAGCGCATCCACCCGGATGCGCTCTTTAACTCCCTGGTAGTCGAGACATGAGATCCCACACACAAACCAAACCATTCCCACATGCAAAGAGCATTCGTCTCATTACGACTGCCAGGGCAGCTCACTACGCTAAATCCATCTTAGCATATTCGAAAACCACTTACCATCCTATTTACTATGATGTTTAATAGCCGCTTTGTTACCTGATGATCCACTTGACTTTGCATTTTTTCCTTAATCGCCAGACACCCCATCCAAAAATCAGATAAAATAAATATCAACTTTGGATCCACTACAAAAAGGATGATTAGATGGCATTGCTGTTTACCCCACAAACTTTTGGCAGCCTGACCCTTCCCAATCGCCTGGTGCGTTCTGCCACTGCTGAGCGCATGGCGGATGATGATGGACACCCACGGCCTGAGATGGCCGCACTTTACCAGGCACTTGCGCGGGGAGGTGTCGGTTTAATTATCAGTGGACATATGTATGTTCACCCTTCCGGTAAAGCTCATCCGGAGATGACCGGTATCTATGCTGATGAACTTGTGCCCAGTTTGCGCAAACTGACCCGGGCGGTTCACAAGGAAGGCGGGTTGGTGGCTGCTCAGATTAACCATGCCGGCCGTAAGAATGACCCTTCTTTAAAGTTGGAGCCCATTGCCCCATCTGCGGTGGAGGACAGCAGGATTAGCAAACGGACTTCCCGCGCCCTGACGGCTGCCGAGATCGAAGACTTGATCGATGCCTTTGGCCAGGCTGCCCGGCGAGCCCGACAAGCTGGGTTCGATGCAGTCCAGATTCACAGTGCCCATGGCTACTTGAACAGCCAGTTTCTCTCGCCCCTGACCAACCACCGGACGGACGAATGGGGCGGCAGCCTGCCCAACCGGATGCGCTTCCTCCAGCGGGTGGTCGAATCGGTGCGCAGGTACGTCGGGGAGGATTACCCGATTTTCACCAAGCTGGGCATGATGGATGGCATCGAGGGCGGTTTGACTCTGGAAGAAGGTGCCCGGGTGGTCGCCGCGATGGGGCAGATGGGGCTGGATGCCGTCGAGTTGAGCGGCGGTTTCGGCAGCAAGCATTTTGTCAACGTCCGCAAGGGCATCCGGCGGGAAGCGGATGAAGCCTATTTCCTCAAGCTGGCTCAAAAAGCCCGCCAGGCAACTGACTTGCCGCTCATGTTGGTCGGCGGTTTCCGCTCGCGGACGGTGATGGAGAAGGTGCTGGCAGATGGGGATGCCGATTTTATCTCTTTGTGCCGCCCGCTGATTAATGATCCGGATTTCCCCAATAAACTGCGCGCAGGGACGAAACAGCACTCAGACTGTTTGTCAGCCAACAACTGCTGGGCAACCGGTCCACGGGAAGGGATTGCCTGCAAATGCCCGTTGGAAAAAATAGCCACCGGTGAGAATTAGTCATGAAGCGGTATTTGGACTCGAACCAAAAGTTATGGGATGAAAAAACCAAAGCCCATATTCATTCCTCCTTTTACGATCTGGAAGGGTTCAAAGCCGGCGCATCCTCTCTTTATCCGGTCGAGCAGGAAGAACTGGCCGGGGAGGTGGCTGGGAAATCACTGCTCCACCTGCAGTGTCATTTTGGCATGGATACGCTCAGTTGGGCCCGGCTCGGCGCCAAGGCCACCGGCGTCGATTTTTCACCTCAGGCGATTGCCCAGGCGCGCTTGTTGAATGATGACCTGGGAATGGATTGTCAATTCATCCAGTCGGATATTTATGATCTGCGGGATCATCTGCGGGGGAACTTCGAGATCGTGTTTACCTCTTATGGCGTTTTGGCGTGGCTGCCGGATTTAGTCCGTTGGGCGGAGGTGATTGCCCACTTTTTAAAACCGTGTGGGATTTTTTACATCGCCGAGATTCATCCCTTCAGCTATATGCTCTCCGATGAAGATACTGGAGAAACGGTTATGAAAGTGCAGTATCCTTATTTTCATCATCCTGAGCCGCTGAGCTTTGAACCGCAGGGCACCTATGCCGACCTTGATGCCCAGATTAACCATGCCGTCCAGTATGAATGGGCCCACGATATGGGCGAAATTTTAAACGCCTTGATCTCGGCTGGATTGACGATTGAGTATCTGCACGAATTTGATTTCACGGTCTTTCAGCAGATGCCGTTTTTAATCCAGCGCGGTCGCTTGTACCACATCCCCGAAGGGATGCCGCGGGTGCCGCTGCTGTTCTCACTGCGGGCGCGCAAGGGTTGAGGTTGTTTTCCTGGAGGTGTTTGCAGGAGGAGGGTTTTGAATGATAAAAAAATCGCTGTTCGAGGAAGTCACCCGCTTTGATTCATCGCGCACCATTTTTGGCCGCGGCCGCTACTGGACGACTGCTTACTTGGTTGATGGTCTGCTGGTTGATACTGGGTGTGCCTTTTCTGCGGAGGAATTAGCACAGGTGCTCAGGGGTGAAAACCTCCGGGGGATCTTCAACACCCACAGCCATGAAGATCATATCGGAGCCAATGGGATTCTACAGCAACAGCATCCAAATCTGCCGATATATGCTCATCCACTCGCGTTGCCCGTGATGGAAAATCCTCGCAACACTCAGCCCCTCCAGCCA
>JARROY010000170.1:0-8830 GCA_037383445.1 Anaerolineales bacterium
ACAAAGGCAAAACTAATTCAAAATATTGGTTTGCTTTTAAGAGTATAAAAAAATCACCCCAAACAGATTCAAGCACCAACCAAATCCTTTACCATTCACCCACTAATCCACGAGGCTGTTCAGGCTCTAAGCTGAGTTCTTGCCTTTTTATCATCCTGATACGCATCTACCACTTCTTGAACATCCCCATCCATGACCAATTTCCCCTTATCTAGCCAAATCGCCCGTGTACAGGTAGATTTAACAATATCTGCCGCATGATAAACCAGAACCAAAGTTTTATCTTCTTTCATCAACTCATTCAGCTTATCTTGGCATTTTTCTCTAAATTTCCGATCCCCAGTTGACAGTGCTTCGTCAATAAAAATAATATCCGGCAGCAAGTGAATCAAAACACTGAAACCCAGCCGGCCCCTCATTCCAGAAGAATATATCTTTACCGGCTGGTCAATGAAATCCCCAAGTTCAGAAAACTCAATAATACTATTCATCCGATTTTCTATTTCGTTTTCAGAGACCCCCTTTATTGCCGCAAGCAAATAGATGTTTTTTCTGCCAGAAAGATCTTTGTTAAAACCAGAATTTAAGGCGAACAACTCACCATATTTTCCATAAATAGTGACGGATCCCTGAGTTGGTGCTGTTATCCCGGCTAAAACCCTCAGCAAAGTGCTTTTTCCAGCTCCGTTATACCCGACGATACCGACTGACTCCCCAGGATACACCGAGAAACTAATATCATCTAAAGCAATAAAATCTTTGGTCCTCTCATTTCTCCCAAACATTTTTTTGCCGAGGAATGTTAACAATTTATCCTCTCTCAACTTCATCAGTTGCGGTTTTTGAGGATAAATTTTGGTCACGTTTTTAACGATGATTACTGGGCTAGAATCCATTTTCTTGATAATCTTTCAAATATTTCAATCAATAGTTGTTAGTGTCAGTTTACTGATAATCTACAAATACACCTTGCCGCTTTTTGAAATGCGAATAACCACCCCAAAACACTAGAATTGAGAACGATGCCATATACAGGACCGACTGGAACGTGGGTGCTTTTGCATAAATAACCAGGTTCCTCACTGCCTCAATCATCTGCAGCAAGGGATTCAACCATAAGAATCCCTGGATATCTTGAGGCAGCATATCTGGGGTGATGATTACACCTGAGACAAAAAATAAAAGTCTCAATACCATACTCAATAATGTGGGTATATCCCGGATAAACACTCCCAAACTGCTTATAAAAAACATCCCTCCCAGGGTGGTCACGATAATAATGGCAAATATTAGCGGGAGGTACAAATAATAATAAGTTGGAAAATATCCGAATAGAAGAGAAAAAACGACTAAAATCACAAAATTGATAATAAAGTCAACCAGGCTCTCCACCAACTGAACAATAACCACTGCCTCAGCAGAAATTTTCACTTGGGACATCAAATTGATATTCTTCACGACAATGTTGCTGGCTTGCATCCAATTATTATTCATAAACTGCCATACACTGGTTCCGGCAAGGAAAAACAAAATAAACGGCACGTCCCCACGCGGGTTTCGACCGAGCAGCGTCCCGAAAACAAGCGTATAAATCAGGGTTTGGAAAATTGGCTGGAGAATAATCCAGAAAACACCTAGTTTCGTATCAATATAATTTGCTTGAAGATTATATTTAGCCCACGTACTAATCAGGAATTTGTTGTCTTTGATCGTATTTACTATGCTTAACATTTTCTCACCAAATGATTATCATAACCCAATATCTTGTTTTGACAAGAGTGCTGTGCCAGACAAGATCAAGGTAGCTACCCCCGGGTTTAGCCAATCATATTATGGTTGCTTTGGTAATGCCGCCGAAGAATGGTTTCTAAATTGATACCAAAATAATCAGGTTTTGTTCCGGACAATGTCGGATGAATATGTAAAAAAGATAAATTATTATTGTAAAAATTTTGATAAATGTGTTTGTTCTCTTGAACCAGAGCAAATGCCTCAAGGATATCCTCGTGAGATATTTTTCCCAGAGCCGTATCTACTAAAAATGATGCAAATGGATTTACAACGATTCTCCTGCCGCTTTCCAAAATCTTGAGACAGTAATTTAGAGCAGCAAATTCCTCGTGAAGGTCCTCGGAAAATCCCCCATATTCTAGAAAGGTCTCTTTTTCAGTAAGCAACCCCGTTGATGCCACAGCTTGAACGTTATAATAATTCATCGTTGAACCAAAAAAAGTATGGCTATCGATATACAATTCCGATTCCCGGTTTTTGAATCCACATCACCAATTCAGAAAGTGCATCAGGCTCAACCGGGGTCATTTTTGGATGACCAATCAATAAATACTTCCCACTTGCTAATTCAGCCCCGATATTATAGGCTTCCGCAGTCGTTGCTATCTCCATTTTATGAACCGAAACTTTTTTCGATGTCTGAGAAGGATCAATTGAGAGATCAATTTTATTCCCCACAAGGAGGATTTCATAATCAGGGTAATGGATCTTTTTTTGAAAATTCTCTAAGTCACCAGCAGAGACAGAAAAATCTACTGCAGGGATAATTATCGTCACCTCATCACTAGAAAAACCCCAATTTACTCTCCGGACATGGTTTCTGATCTTGTATTCCGCATCAGGAAGGCCGATCCTCCCCAGATGACCCTCTATGGCTAATTTTTGAGCCGCCAAAGCATACGGTTTTATATGATCCCCACTCGCAGCGGAAGATTCCACCGATCTCCAATGATACAGAATTTTACCGATATGATAAATATTTTGAGTTTTTTCGACGATATGAAGGAAAATATCCCAATCCTGAGCGCCATCCGCGTCCGAATTAAAGCCGCCGATCTCTTCGATCAATTTTCTTCGGATGATCGAATGAGTCAGATAATTAATGCTGATCAAAAGTTCAGGGGCAATCGTAGCTGGTTTTAAGAAAGGAGAAAAGTGATTACCGGACACATCTAATTTGTCCTCGTCGTAATAGATCATGTCAACCGAAGGGAGTTCATTGATCAATTTCACTGCTTCAAACAGTAAATTCGGTTCAACGAGATCATCGTGGTCGCAAATCACGATAAATTCTCCCTCAGCCAGTGCAAGAACAGAGTTCCCAATTTGAATAAGTTTGATCAAGTATTGACTGAATTAATGCTTTAAAGATTTCGACTGGCGGATTATAAACCGGGGTGATGAAGCTGAAGAGAGGTTGTTTCTCAAATGAGGAAACCGCCAATTTCTGTTCTTCTAATTCTTCTGGGGTGGCCAGTCGGTTCTGGATCCATTCGGACATCGGGTCTTGGCCATGATCCACATCCCGATAGCCAAATTTAAAGATTTTAGCCAATGTCCAATATATTCTGCCGTAAATGGGCTTGAATTTATTCAGAAACTTCCAAGATCTTGAACTCTTTATCTGATTAATTTCTACTCCAAGCTGAAAATTTTCTTCCAAAAGTCTTTGCTTATCATCTTCAAATTCCTTGGAGCGAATCTCAAAACGACGAACGGCCTCATCAGCAATAACCTGTTGTTTTTCAAGTCTTGTGTAGAACTCATCAAAAGTTCTTGTTGCAGAATTAATCAATTGTACAGAAGATGTTTGAAATTTTTCTTTTTGGTAATCCTGGTCATTTAATAGCCGGCTGAATACGTCCCCTGCATACCCGCCCATGGTTTCATATAATTGTTGAATCTCAAGCGGAACAAGGTCATCCAATGTTGAAATGGATGGAACGATTCCCCGGTATAGTTTGGGGTCAATTATATTTTGGATGTCCTGCTTCTGAAATTCTGGACGTTTATCCAAGCCGATAAACTTCCCCTTGGATATTGCTCAATTTTTTGCATAATTACCTTGTTATAAAGTTCCCAAAGCCTTAATCCTTCGGTAAAATTTATATGAGCAATTGCCCTTTTTGATAAAGAAAATGCAACCTCAATGGGATTCCTAAGGCATACCAAAAGTTTTAGCTCAGGAAAAACCAATTTCCAGAAATCGATTAGCAGAGAATTTCTTGGATCCTTCCACCCCCAGGGAGCTTGCGCATCCCCAAAGGAAGAAAAGATTTCCCTGGCATAGGTAATTTCTTCCTCAAATTTTTCCTTCTCAAACACAAACGAACCAATGTCCTCGGGAGGACGATTCCAGGTTCCCCCAAGTTTGGTCAATACCTTTTCAGACAACTCGATTGCAGGTTTAAATTCCCAATACCCTTTTGGGTTATCTGAGAGATAATCCGGATTCACACCGATCAACTTACTCGCATCCCCAAGGAACAAGCCACTATCGCCAAGCAAATTTGTGATCATCGAGGTTCCAGATCGATGCATTCCAATGATCAGGATTGGATTATTTGATCCCATTAATAACTCCGCAAATCGAAAACATTATTACTATACGCAATGCACTATATTTTCGATAATACAGTGCCTATCTACCGAATTTAAATGGATTTTACCACTCAACAGTATCCAGGTCTTAAGTATAGTTAACCGAAATTTTAACATGCTGTGTTAGGAGACTTCGTCTGTTAGCTATACCCAATATTTTTTACCATGATAAAATCAAATTTAAATCCGATTTTTACAATTAGCATTTTAAAATTCCTCAAAATGTTATTGTCGCAACAAATTTGTTGATCTAGCCGAGAAACAATGAAATTTAAGTTCAATCGACCATCACCCGCTCATAAAACGATCTACCTTCATATCGGTGTTCCAAAAACTGGATCTTCTACCATTCAAAAAGGTCTTTATCACAATCGGAAACGATTAAAAAGACATGGTTTTTTATACCCTCAAAGCGGTTTAATTGGCACAAATCACAAAAACATTTTTTTCGAGCTGACCTCCATGGAGGACCATAGAACAAAATTCATCCCTCAGGCAGGCAATCTTCTGGATTTAGCGCAGGAAATAACTGATACCAGATTCAAAAAAATAATTATCAGCGCCGAACATTTTGCACTTTTTAGCTCCTCCCAAATCAATACCCTACAACAAGCTCTGAGTCCATTTGCAACTAAAGTGGTCGTTTATCTCCGAAGACAAGACCAGGTTATTCAATCTGGGTGGTCTCAAAATGCAAAGAGATTGGTTACTAAAAAATCTCTCGACCAAAATATCGACGAGGAGATATCAACAAACAAATCCGTCTACCATTATGATTATTTATTGAACAAATGGGCCAAAACCTTCGGAAAAGAAAATCTAATCCTGCGAATATTTGAACCCGATCATCTTTCGGGGCATATTTTTCATGATTTTCTCAAGATTTGCGGCATAGAGGCAGTTGATAAATTCCCTGCCCCAAATTCCACGAACGTATCTCCGGGCTATAAAACATTAGGGTTAATTCAAGAGATTTCGAACCGGTTAGATTTTGAAAATATCGATCCAATCACCCGTGTTCAAATCGGCAAAGAAATCGAACGTTATTGCGATCAACTGGGTTGGGATCAGGATGAGAAATTTAATGCGATTGATGAACCTACTTTTAATCGCATCATGACACATTTTCGACCTGGAAACAAAAAGGTTGCTCAAGAATATTTGGGTATGGACGATTTATTTGCAGAATCATTCTCAAAAAAAGAATTGACTCATTTTAAAATAGACCAGGTCGAAAAAGATGATCTGGTAGCCATTTATTCTCATTTGCTCAACACTTTTCAGATTTCTATTCGGGATTAATAATCATCCCAAACCTAATACGGGGAAGCTGATCAAACACAATCTTCAAGTGGTATAATTCGGCGGCGTATTCGAAATTATAAAAGAAAACCAATCCTATCCATGGAAATCTTATCTCAATATTTTAAAAACCGGTTGGATTCAAAATCAATGCTAACAATTCTTGGCATAGTTAGCATCCCTTTCCATTTCTGGACATTTTATTCCTTATTTGAAGATTTTGAGGCTTGGATACCCATTTTCGATTTTTGGGATCTGGTCGGGGCCTGGTCGTACACATTCTTATTTGTTATTGCCGAAATAATCATTGTCGCCCTCTACCTTATTTTGGTAAATTACCTTGTCCCTAAGAAGCTTGCTCGTGGTTCATTCGTAGAAATCAGCTTTGTGATCGTTTTAGAATTATGTGCCGTTGCCCTCATCGTTCAAAACAACGGCGATCTTTTTCGGTCCATTGTTCCAATTTTCTGGGGATTTATTGGTTTATCATTGATCACCTCAGGAGTGGTTGGTTTTCTTCCAAATAAAGTATTAAAGATCATTTCTAATATTGCCGATCGATTATTGACTCTGGCAGTATTCTTCTGGTTTTTTGATCTGGTCGCATTAATAATCATCATGATTCGAAATTTCTCTTAAGGTTGATTAACAGTATGGATCGCAGAAGTTTTCTAAAATTAGCAGGTTTAACCTCCGCCTCTTTGCTTTTCCCGCAAGTGAGAATGCTGGGAGCGCCTTTGATACAAACTGGCGGGGACAATCCGAATGTTTTGCTATTAGTGTTCGATGCGTGGTCAGCATCTAATGTATCTCTTTACAATTACCCGCGAGAAACCACGCCCAACCTGAAAAAGCTAGCCGAAAAAGCCACCGTTTACCACCACCATTACTCACCAGGAAATTTTACAAAACCAGGGACTGGCTCGCTTCTCTCAGGTGTATATCCATGGAAACATCGCGGGTTTCAGGGTTTTTCTAGGCTGATGGATTTTTACACGGACCACAACATCTTCAGCCTTATGGATGGATATACCAGAATGGCATACTCCCAAAATCCATTGGTCAATGTGTTATTTGAACAATTCAGTGACTACATCGAAGACTATACCTACCCCCACGATACAGCCAAGGTAAACAGCAGCTTTGTGGACAACTTCTTTAGAAATGACTTCAGTGTCGCGATAAAAGCTGAACTTGAAGCCATCGGCAATAAAGCCGCCGATCCGCCAAACACAATGCTCGCCAGTTTAATTACCCGCTACTTCAGGAATGAGCAGGGAAGAGATTTACAAAAAGAAATCAGAAAACAATATCCTAAAGGACCGGTTTCGATAGGATTTATGCGCTTCTTGCTCGATGACACCATAGATTGGGCAGTAAATAAATTAAAAGCAATTGAAAATCCATTCTTTTCCTATATGCACTTTTTCCCACCCCACGATCCATATCGCCCGCGGGTCGATTTTATCGATATGTTTAAAGATGATCCCTGGAACCCCGAAGAAAAACCAAGGGGACCCCTTAGCGGTCGTAAAGAACAAGAATTCTTGAACGAAGAAAGAAGAATCTATGATGCTTATATCGCCTTCGTCGATTCCGAGATTGGCAGGATGATTTCTATGATGGAAGAAGCTGGCATCTTAGACAATACAATTGTTATCCTTACATCTGACCATGGTGAGATGTTTGAAAGAGGCACCTTTCGACATTCAACGCCGACCTTATATCAACCCAT
Organism: Anaerolineales bacterium; assembly: GCA_037383445.1. GTDB lineage: Bacteria > Chloroflexota > Anaerolineae > Anaerolineales > UBA11579 > UBA11579. The sequence goes on from JARROY010000170.1 coordinate 7,430, forward strand.
CATTCACATCCCCTTGATGATATTTGAACCCAGAAAGACCCAACGCAGAGATATTTATCAATCCACTGTGAGTATTGATATCATCCCGACCATCATGCATATGGTGGGCAGGGATGTTCCAGCCTGGCTGGAGGGGCAATTACTTCCCCCCTACCACAGCAGCCCATCCAGCCTAGACAGCAGAACCATTTATGCCATGGATTCTCGTAAGAATCTAAAATTCAAAGTTTACGGCGAATCAACCTTCGCCATGATCAAAGAAAATTACAAGCTAATTCACTATTACAATCAGCCCAAAGAACTCAGCACCTACTTCGAACTTTACGATATAGAAAACGACCCTGAAGAGCTCAATGATTTGTATAATTCAAAGCGTGATATCGCAGATAAAATGGCGGATGAATTATTTATTAAAATTCAAGAGGCGGATGCACCCTTCCAAAATTCCTAAAGCCTTATCAAGGCTCTCAACAATTCTTCCCACCGAGGATTATCTACTGACACATTTTTTAATAAAATAACCTGAAAAGAAAACAATTCTCTTCAGGTTATTTTTTATAATTTGGACTTCATTCGGAAATTATGGGGTCACATCCACAAAGAAATCATCTAACCACATCGTCCCTGAACTTAAATCATCAACAACTGAGAAGCTGATCGCTTTAAAATCTTGCGTCGCGATAATTTGGCCCTTAAATTGCTGCCAAACATTCAGCGACCCTTTAGAAATTGTCACCACTTCTCTTTCCGTCGAACCATCGAGGTGGATCACCACAAACTTTATAATCACTCTCCCCGTTGCTGAAAGGCTAGTTGACTTCCGGAACACGCTAAAATCAATAGTATCGCCAGCATTTCCCCGGTATTTGTTCCTCAAAGAGAGGGTTTTTTTCGATCCATCAGCAATCAAAACCAAGGAACACTTGCCAGAACTGACATTTCCAAGATTGCAGTTCACGCCATCGACCGGGTCAAAATTATCCCCAGAATCCCAGTCCACTGGAATAAACGTTTCGAGATTTGGATCGTCCAACAATTCTTGAGTATTTACAATTTTTAGGCTCGGCTTATCAACCCAGATTGTACCGGAAGCTAAATCATCCACCACCGAAATGCTTACTGCTTTAAAATTCGCCGCGGCAATCACCTGGACTGAAAATTGTTGCCAGGTGTTCAAGGTGTTCTTTGATATGACGACGACCTCTCTATCGGTTGAACCATCGGTATAAATGATCACGAGTTTAATGATTACCCTTCCGGTAGACGAGATTGGTGATGCCTTCCGTGAGATACCAAAATTGATTTCATCCCCAGCATTCCCTTTAAGTTAAAGAAAGAAAAAGTGCCGATCGACTTATGCAACTGGTCAATGAATACAACCAAATTTTTACCGAATTGGTA
>JARROY010000171.1:0-6942 GCA_037383445.1 Anaerolineales bacterium
GTCACAACATAAGTGTCAGCTGTGGCAAAGGTTAAAGTTACAGACCCACCAGTAATTGATGGTTGCTCGACATTATCGATATACCATTTTATGGAATTGGTCAAAGGTCCGTCATCATCTTCTGCGTCACTAGCAATGCCTACAAAGTCCACTGTACCGCCTTCTGTAATAGTAGTAGTAGTGGAGGCAGAAATGGTTATTGATGGAGCAGTATTTGGATCTGTTGTCGCGGTTGGAGTTGCGGTTTTGGCTGTGCCGACAATGATCTCTACATAAATTGAACTGCCATCGACAAAATAGTTTTGCCCAAGGTCGTTGCGCAAGATCCAATAGCTGATGTATTCCCCAGTTGTGGTGGGGGCGGTCATCTCAACAGAGATCTGGACGTTTTCACCGGGTTCAATATCTGTATCTGTGAAGTTGTAGATCGTATCCGCCGCCAGCTGGGTACCGCCGTAAAATACCACCGTGTAATTTTTGTTCCAGGTGCAGGTGCCGTTATTCTTGATTTCCCATGTTTTGGTAAATTTTTGCCCCGCGGAAACATTGGTGCCATCCGGGATGGTGACATCCTTTACAAACCCCCCGATATCACACGAACTGGTTTGTCCGGTAGGCTGAACAAAACTTGGGGACCCGCTGGTGGTTGTCGGCAGGCCGACCAACGTGCTGATGGTGGGACTGGGCTGCATCGATGGGATTGGAGTATTGGTAGGCAGCACCGTTGGAGTGATTGAGGGTGTCGGGGACTGCACGGCCCCGGTTTCGGTCAGCGCTGCCATGGCAGTTTCAACCACTTGCGTGATCGCAGCATTTGGGTCTTGTTCTTCTTCCTCGGCTGTTTTACCGCCGCAGGCAGATAAGAGCACCATCACTATTAGAGCATAGAAATGCAGTTTTGTGGAGGAAATCCGCATAGGTCTCTAGTCCTGAGTTTATCCGTACTGGGTGAAGTAATGCTGTTCTAATCCCTAGATTTGAATTGTTGTTCCCAAAAACTAGCATGGTCTTCTTGAAATTGTACAATTAAACTCCCCGGAGGAATATGGCCGCTGGATGCAAACTGAAAAACGGTTCGGATAGATCGCCAGTCAGAGACCCGGGATGACGTTCACATTGCTTTTAAGGACGGTTATGGGGCGGGAGCACGGACTGTGCTGACGATCATGGCCAGGAAGATCAGCAAACCGCCAAACGCCCGCAGTGGGATAAAAGTTTCCCCACCCAGTGTCCAGGCAAAAATACCGGCGAAAACTGGCTCAGTGGCGAAGATGACAGAAACTTTTACCGGTGAGGTGAGTTCCTGTGCCTTGAACTGAATAAAAAATGCCGATAGGGATGGAAATACAGCCAAAAAAACTACGACCCAAATAACTTGTAGGCTGTGTACCGCCAGTGGTTGTTTGAAAATAAACGTAGCTGCCAGACTGCCTGCCCCAGCCACAAGAAACTGTTGAAACGTCAATTGGTAAACATCTCCTCCGTTGTGGATAAACCGGTCGGCTAGCAAAATGAGCAAGGCATTCGTAAAGGCAGCGAAGAGGGTGATCAGGTCCCCGAGGTTGATTTTTTGCAGACCGCCTGTCAGCAGCCACAGCCCAGCCAGGGAGATGATCACGGCCAGCCACTGTGCCCGCCGCGGTTTTTCTTTTAGGAGTGTGAGGGACAGTACGGGGACAAAAACCACGAACAGCCCGGTGATGAATGCGGAATTCGCAGCAGTTGTGTATCCCAATCCGATGGTTTGGGGGACATAAAGAAGTGCCAATAACGCCCCCAGAATTATCCCAGAAGAGAAATTTGTAAATAAAGTCTTGCCCTGAAGGCGGAGCACGATGCCCATCAAGACAGCCGCAAGCAGAAAACGGTAAGCTACCATGGTAACGGGATTGATTGAATCGAGGCTGTTTTTGACCAGGAAAAACGTGCTCCCCCAGATGGCACTGGAATAAAGCAATCCCAGGTCGGCGAGCAGGGTTTTCTTTCGAGAAGGAGTCGATTCCACTGTATTATCGCTGGCGGAAATTTCTTCCAGCACCGTCCTTTCAGGGGTGAGCAAAAAATTTCTAGACTATTTCTGAACCAAGAAACGAGTTGATAAATAGCTCATGTAAGCCCGAATCTTACCATAAACTAAATCGGTCACCTTAAGGTTAGGATCCTCAGGAGAGATGTGCATGATGAGGATAAATTATTTTGATCGGGTCATTAAATGTGACCGGGGCGTACAATCGTACGCCCCGGAATAATTAGTGAAATTGGGTTATTCCCTTAAGCCTTTATGGGCAGGCAACAGCGCTGTCAAACGAGCCAGTAAACAAAGAAGTCACATGACCCAGGTTATCCGTTGCCTTGAATTCAAAGCTGATGGTATAAGTAGGAGTGAAAGTGGTACTGTCAATTAACTTGGCGATCGCATAGGTGCTGCCCGAGCTCAGCGGAAGAGCGAATTTTCCATTTGCATCGGCAATAATCCCATCCGAAATTGTGTAAAAGACCTCCACCTTACTCACCCCGTTGGCATCGGTCACGTCCACGCTGTAGTTCTGTGTGCACTGCCCATTGGTGACCAAAGTCAACGTGTCTGGGGAAATCACGTTCGACCAGACTGTTTCCCCACAGTTGACGGTATCGGTGTAGACGAAGTCACCGGTTTCGGGATAGAGATATATATTGCCCAGCCCGTCTTTTATGGCATACACATATTTGATCACATCCGAAGTGCCCACAGAACTGTCGATCACCTTGGTTGTCGAATAGGTACTGCCGGATTTGCTGAGTGTGAAGTAATCTCCCGCGGCGACCGAGGTGCTCCAGGTGGGTGTGACACCATTGACGTTGTAAAGCAGCTTGGCATCTGCAATCCCATCCGGGTCGGTGGCATCAATCTGGAAAGTTAAAGCACAATTAACCGCATTCGTGATCGTCGTTCCGGACGGCCCCGCTTCATTGCTGAACGAAGCAGCACTGCTGCAGTTGACCTGGTCGGTCAGGGTGTAGGCGGTGCTGGTTGGGTAATAGGTGAGGTTGCCCAGTTTATCCATCGCTTCAAAGCGGAAGCGGATGGTCACCGGGGTGGTTTGACCGGTAGTATCGATCACTTTTCCGGAGATACCATATGTATTTCCCGAGATGAGAGGGAGGAGGACATATCTTCCCGCGCTGACGGCGGAATCCCGCATCGGCAGGCTGCCGTCGAAAGTGTAAATCATTTTGACTTCTGCAATCCCATCTGGATCCACTACCTGGATTTTATACGGCTTGGGGCATAAACTGACATCCGAAATCGTTTCGTTGTCCGGGCCAACCGGTCCGCTGAGGATGGTTGGAGAATTGGTGGGCGTGATGGTCGCGCCGCCTCCACCTCCGGTGGTCGTCCCGGTTACGAGGGGTGTTTGGGTCGGTGTGAGTGTCGGGGTCGGCGTAAAGGTGGGCGTAGAGGTAGCCACATTCGGTACATACAGCTTTTCACCCGGGACAATGAAAGTCATCGTTCCGCGGCAGTTGGCTTTTTGCAGATCTGCCACACTTACCCGGTAAAGGGCGCTGAGTGATTCGAGTGTCTCACCGGTGCGCACAGTGTGCAGTACCCATCCGGAAGGCGGGCCGCAGTCTGCTGCCAGCAGGGTGCTGGTGATGGTATAGGTAACCGTGGGTGTAGCACTCGGTCCTTGGGTCGCGGTTGGGGTTGGGGTGTTGGTCTGGGCTTGAGGCAGAGGTTGGTCTGCGCCCGCGGCTACAGTTTCGGTCAGCGGCACCACCACCTGAGTCGAATCCGGGTGAGCATCCAGCCACTCGGCAACATCTGCATGGCTCATATGTCCGACTTCTGGCGTGCTTTTCGGTCCCCGAATCATAGCCGTTTTTCCGGCAATCAGGTTAACCGTCGTGCCGTTGTTCTCCAGGCTGCAGAAACCTTCCAGGCAGGTGATGTTGGTAAATTCCTTGAGAGGATCGACCCAAACATGCAGATAGGAACCGCGCACGGAGGCCACGCCGGAAGGGGTATCCACATTCAGTTCGCCCCCGTTCAGGACGATCCACAGGCGACCGATGTTGAGCTGCAAACGGGTGACCAGCGTGCCCTGATCGTTTCTTTCTACCTGTTTTAGGACAAAATTTGATAGAGGACTGAGCCGGATGATCGTGCCGTCCGAAAGGTCAATTTTCACCCGCCCATCATCCCCAGTGAGAACCTGATCGTTGATTTCCAAATCGGTGTTCAGTTCAGCGGGTTTAAACTCGCCTACGGAAGGTTTTAGCACTTCTACCTTTCCGCTCAACTGGGAGATGATGGCAGTCATTGGGCTTTCCTCGCTGCTGTTGTCTCCCCCGATCGAACAGACCACGGTGAGGAGTGCCAAAACAATCAAGATCAATGTGAGTCTAAGTCGTTCCGGTTTCTTCATGATGACATCCTTGCTTAATTGCGGGTAATAAATTCCATTGGTATCAAATTTACGGAATAAGTCATTTTAATTATAGTCAGAAAACAGGTCAAAAAGATTGCGGCTTTAGTACTATTATGTATCTAAAAGATGATTGGCAGGTTGTAACCTGGGGTAAAATATCCCCATAGCTTGATCTATAAAAAGGTTTGGGTCTTAAAAAATATTATCCCCTGGAGGAGAGATGGAAGCAAAAAGTTATAAAAAAGTGGTCAACGCCTGGGTGATGTACGATTGGGCTAACTCAGCCTTTGTGACAACGATCGCGGCAGGCTTTATGCCGATTTATTTCCGGGCCATGGCGACCAGTGCCGGTCTCAGTGAAGTCAATGCAACCTCTGCCTGGACTTTAGTGGCAGCAATTGCACTTATTTTTGTTGCCGTCTTAGCCCCGGGGATGGGATATATGGCGGACCTTATGGCTGGAAAGAAACGCTTCCTGACATTCTTTGCTGTGCTTGGCTCAGTAGCCTCGGTACTGTTGTTCCTGCCGCACGGCGATATGTACAAACTTGCAGGGGTAATTTACGTCGTCGGGAATATTGGTTTTGCCGGGGCCAATGTTTTTTATAACGCCCTGCTTCCGCATGTGGCCAAAGAAGAGGATATGGACCAGGTTTCTACCAAAGGATATGCGATTGGATATCTGGGAGGTGGTCTGCTGTTGATAATCAATGTCCTGATGTACATTAATCCACAATGGTTTGGTATCCCGGATGGTGAAATGGGTATACGTCTATCTTTCGTGACTGTGGGGTTGTGGTGGATGGGTTTTACCATCCCACTCTGGCGGTATGTAAAAGAGCCGAAAACAACTTCTTCTGAAACAATCAAGTTCGGAGAAGCTTTCCGCAAAGGTTTCAAAGAGATGGCCAACACTTTCAGGAATATCCAAAAGTTCCCTGAGGCCTTCAAGCTGCTGCTGGCTTTCTGGCTGTATAACGACGGCATCGGCACGATCATCAAAATTGCGACAGCCTACGGAGATGAGATTGGGATCGAACTGTCTGTTATGATCGGGGCCTTAATTCTAGTTCAGTTTGTCGGGATCCCGTTTTCGTTTGCCTTTGGCAGCATGGCGAAGAAGATCGGGGCCAAAACCTCTGTGCTGATCGGTCTGGGCCTATACACATTGATCTCCTTCGGTGGTTATTTTATGGAAACGGCAGTTCATTTTTGGATCCTGGCCTTCATGGTGGGATTAGTTCAGGGCGGCACCCAGGCGCTCAGCCGTTCGATGTTCGGCATGATGGTCCCGAAAGAACGAAGTGGTGAGTTCTTTGGGTTTTACAGCGTGAGTGATAAGTTTGCAGGGATATTTGGTCTATTGGTGTTTGGTGCCATAAGTTCGATGATGGGTTCCAGCCGCTTCGGGATTGTCTCAGTGATCTTCTTCTTTGTAGTTGGTGGCTTGCTGCTGATCCGGGTGAACACCAAAAAGGGAATTGCGGACGCCAAAGCTGCGGAGGCTGTCGGATATTAATCCGTCTGAGAATTTTAATTGTGACAGGCTGGTGGGTGCTCCCATCAGCCTGATTTTTTTGGAATAAAAGCATGGTTATGAACGGTCAAGGCGTATCTTTATTTAAGGTAAAATACAAGTATGACCGAACAACCTTTCCCACCTGCCAGAATATTAGGGATCGAATCTTCTTGCGACGAGACTGCCGCCGCGGTGGTTGAAGACGGCCGCACGGTGCTCTCGAATGTGGTGGCGTCCCAGGCGGAGATGCATGCTAAATACGGCGGCGTTTTCCCCGAAGTGGCGTCCCGCCAGCATATCGCCACCGTCTATACCGTGGTGGAAGAAGCCCTGGCGCAGGCTCACCTTTCGCTGGATGACATTGACGCCATCGCGGTTACTCAGGGACCTGGTCTGCCGGGCTCGCTGGTGGTTGGCCTGAATATGGCAAAGGGTCTGGCCCTGGGCAGCGGCAAACCGCTGGTGGGTGTTCATCATCTGGAAGGGCATTTATATTCTCCCTGGATTATCGATTCTAATGAAGGTGAAGAACCTAAACCAGTACCGGAGTTTCCGCTGCTGGCGTTATTGGTTTCGGGTGGGCATACCGAGTTGGTGTTGATGACCGGTCACCTCAAGTATGAGCGCCTCGGAGCCACGCTGGACGATGCCGCCGGAGAAGCGTTTGATAAAGTTGCCCGTTTGCTGATGACGAATCGGTTGCCCTGCCGGTAGCCGACCTTGCCGCCAGCTTCCAGATAGCTGTGGTGGATGTGCTGGTGACCAAAGCCCGCTACGCGGCTCAAGAGTTCAAAGCCAAAGAGCTGCTGGTTGCCGGGGGTGTTTCAGCCAATCAACTGCTGCGCGAGATGATCGTCAAAGACACCCCGGGTCGAGTGCATATCCCACCGCTGTATCTGTGCACCGATAACGCTGCCATGATCGCCGCGGCCGGATACTATCGCTATGTTCACCAACAGCGTTCTAGTCTGGATATCGATGCTCTACCTACCTGGCCTTTGGATGAGCTAG
>JARROY010000172.1:0-5244 GCA_037383445.1 Anaerolineales bacterium
GCGTTGGTATCCTTTTTGGGTTCGTTTGCGGTCTGGATTACGATCGTTCGTTGAACTTCCTACGCTTTTCCGCTCGCTTGAACTGCTAGGGATTCAGTGACAGACGTAAGAGATAATCAAAACATGGGATACAAGAATAGAATGCGAGTTGGCGATCCCCACCCACGCCGGGCTGTTAATATCCGGGGGCGTTAACGGGTATAATTTGAACCATCTTTTTACACCCAGGCCTTAAGGACATCGCATGCTCCCTCCAATCGATTCTTCCGGCACCTCAAGTTCGGTCAACCAGTCAACCATCACCCACCTGGAATGTTCCGGCTGCGGCAGGCGCTATTCCGCCGACCAGGTCCAGACCTTCTGCACGGACTGCCAGTCCCCGCTGTTGGTGCGCTACGATCTGGCCGCCGTCCGCGCACACACCGACCGCGACGAAATCCGCGCACGCCCGGGCAGGATGTGGCGCTGGCACGAACTGCTGCCGGTCAAAGACCCGCAGCACATCGTCTACCTGGGGGAGGGCGACACCGCCTTGCTGAAGCTCCCCAACCTGGAAAAAGCACTCGGGCTGACGAACCTGTTCGTCAAAGACGAGAGCTCCAATCCAACCGGAAGCTTTAAAGCCCGCGGGCTGGCGGCAGCGGTCTCCAAGGCCAAAGAATTCGGCATCCAAAAAGTGATCATCCCCACAGCCGGGAACGCCGGCGGGGCTATGTCGGCTTACGCCGCCCGGGCGGGAATCCAGGCCGCGGTGGTAATGCCCAAGGATACCCCCCGCGCCAACATCGAAGAAAGCCGGGTAGCGGGGGCAGAAGTGATCCTGGTCGATGGCCTGATCAGCGACGCCGCCAAACTGGCCGCTGAAAAGGCCCAGGCAGAGGGCTGGTTTGACCTCTCCACGTTCAAAGAGCCTTACCGCACCGAGGGCAAAAAGATCATGGGCGTCGAGCTGGCCGAGGCGTTCGGCTGGACGCTGCCGGATGTGATCATCTACCCGACCGGCGGGGGCACCGGCCTGGTGGGCATGTGGAAGGCGTTCGAGGAATTGGAAACTTTGGGTTGGCTGGAGGACACCAAGCGCCCGCGCATGGTCGCCGTGCAAGCCGCCGGCTGTGCGCCGGTGATCAAAGCCTTTGAAGAAGGCGCCGAGGTGTGCCAGTTTTGGCCAGATGCCCATACCCTGGCCTCCGGGCTGCGGGTGCCCAAGAGTTTTGCCGACCGCCTGATCCTGGCAGACCTGCGCCAGAGCCAGGGAACCGCCGTGGCGGTAAGCGATGCGGTCATCCTGCAAGCTCAGCGCAAACTGGGGAGTGCGGAGGGCATCTTCGCCGCCCCCGAAGGAGCAGCGACTTTAGCCGCCCTCGAGGCACTGCTGCAGCAAGGCTGGGTCCAACCGGATGAACGCATTGTGCTCTTCAACACCGGGGCCGGGCTGAAGTATCTCGATTAAGGCCGCAGGTGGGAATACGGGGGAATGGCGGGGGTTATCTTTGGGTAACTTGAGCGTTAAATTGAAATGAACTTCATGCTGGTCGAGTGCCCCGAGCGCAGTTCTCGGTGTGTATCGAGACCACAACCAGTTTTCTACCTTAGGGGTGTCTCGATAGAACATGAAGATCATAACCTCTACCACCAGAGAAGTTTTTAGTTACCTGCAATACCCACCACTTCCAACAAATCTCATTATCGCTAATTCCGACCAATAATGTATAATTTATCCATGGACAAGACCTGTCCCCGATTGTTTTATGTGTGTCAACCAATGAGGAGGGGAAGAAGGGAAACCCATGGCAGATGAAAATAGTGTGTGGCCGGCTGGCCAGCCGATGGTGGGTCAGAAAGCCCAATTGACGCGCCAGGTCTCCAGCCAGGATATTGAACTATTTACCGCCATTTCAGGAGATCACAACCCGCTGCATTACAATGAACCGCTGGCCCAGGCCACGAAATTCGGCGAGATCATCGTACAGGGCGGGATTACCAGCGCCATCCTGAACGCGGTGGTCGCCGAAGAACTGCCGGGACCCGGCACGGTTTTTCTCCGCGTGGAATGGAACTTCCGGGCGCCTGTCCGGCCGGGGGATACGATCACCGGGGCGGTCGAGGTGCTCAAGGTGCGCGACGACAAGCCGATCACCGAACTCAAGACCACTGTCACGCGCGGAGACGGGACGCTGGCCCTTGAGGGAACCGCTTTGTGCTACACTATGCCGCTGCCGCAGCCTAACGGAGACGAATGACAGCTTTCGCTCTGACGGCTTTTACCCTGGTGGCCTTTGCCGCCAACTCACTGCTCAGCCGGATGGCGCTCAGCAACCAGCTGATTGATCCGGTATCCTTCACCGCATTACGGCTCGGCAGCGGTGCGCTGGCACTTCTCCCGCTCTCCTGGATCGTATCCGAACAAAGATCCCCCAACAAACAAAACGGTTCCTGGGGTTCGGGGATCGCCTTATTTGCTTATGCCGCGGCCTTCTCGCTGGCCTATCTCTCACTGAGCGCCGGGATCGGTGCCCTGATCCTGTTTGGGGCGGTGCAGGTGACGATGATCACTGCCGCCGTCCGGTCTGGTGAGCGGCTCGGGTGGGCGCAGTTGGTTGGGGGCATCATCGCGGTTGGAGGACTGGTATACCTGCTGCTGCCGGGGGTCTCAGCGCCTGACGCGATCGGCGGGCTGTTGATGTGTGGGGCCGGGATTGCCTGGGGAGTTTACTCGAGTCGCGGCAGAGGTGTTTCGGCCCCCATCCTGATGACCGCCGGGAACTTCCTCCGGGCAGCACCCTTTGCTCTTGTGGTCGGCGTGTTTGCATTTTCCACCCTTCACCTGGAGCCGCGCGGGGTGCTGCTGGCGCTGACCTCCGGAATCATCACCTCCGGGTTGGGATATGTCCTGTGGTACCGGGCGCTGAGACACCTGACGACCGTCCAGGCAGCGCTGGTCCAGCTGTTGGTGCCGGTGCTGGCCGCATTTGGCGGGGTAGTGCTGCTCTCCGAAAACGTGAGTTACCGGCTGGTTTTAGCCAGTGCCCTGATCTTGGGTGGGGTCGCCCTGGCAGTGCTCAACTCTGCGCCTGCTGTTTCCCCATCAACAGAGTGATTTTTCGATCAAGATTTGCTCCCTAGGGAATTATGGTTAACTAAATAGAGCGACAACCTGCCTGTCAATCAGCTCGTGCGTGAAATCTGTTACAATTGGATTATAATGAAATAAACATCAAACCGAATGGAGGACATGATGCACGAAAAAAGTATTGAATTATTAAATAAAGCCGTGGCGGATGAGATTTCGGCTGTCCACCAATACATGTATTTTCACTTCCATTGTGAAGATCAGGATTATGAATTGATATCGGGATTGTTCATGAGAACGGCCATTGAGGAAATGGGGCACGTCGAGCGCTGTGCTGAAAGGATTTTGTTCCTGGGCGGTGAGGTTGAAATGGTCTCGGCGATGGAGGTTCAGAAAATTCACGATGTCAAGGAGATGCTGACCCTTGCCCGCAAGATGGAAGAAGACAGCGCCCGAGATTACAACCTGTGGGCAAACGAATGCTCTGCCAATGCCGATGCAGCCACACGGAAGGTATTCGAAGGGCTAGTTGATGATGAGGAACGCCACTTCGACCAGTATGACATTGAAATGACCAACATTGAAAAATATGGCGAGAGCTACCTGGCACTCCAATCGATTGAGGGCAGCAAAACCCGTTCTACAGGCGGCGGCGAAGCCTAAATTAACCAAAATGTTTTATTCTTGAAGACTTTCGATCCCGGCAGGCAGGGGAGGTCAACTCTTTCCTGCCGTTTTTTTGCTCAAATTTTATACCGGACTGTTACATCCATTTCACCCTTTTTTGACCGCACTAAGTATAATAGCAGTATGAATGTGACCGATCAGCCCAATTTTTACGTCGGCGAGGTACCCGTGTACGGCGATTCGATCCTGGCCCCGATGGATGGCTATTCCGACCAGCCTTTCCGCGGGCTGGCGCGCATGCTCGGTTCGGCGATGAGCTATACTGAATTTGTCAGCGCCATGGATGTGGTTAACCGCCCCCAGCACGTGGATCGGCGGCTGGCTTACGAAGAAACAGAACGCCCGGTGGTCTTTCAACTTTACGACGACGCTCCAGACCGCCTGCTGCAGGCCGCCGAGTTTCTGATGGCCTACCAGCCGGATATCATCGATATCAACATGGGCTGCTCCAGCAAGTCGATCGCGGCCCGCGGCGCTGGGGCCGGCTTGCTGCGTACTCCCGATAAAGTGGGGGAGATTGTCCGTAACATGAGCGACGAGTTCGATATCCCGATCACCGCCAAGATCCGGCTGGGGTGGGATGATGACACGCTCAACTACCTGGAGATTGCAAAACTTGTGGAAGACAACGGGGGTAAGCTGATTGCAGTGCACGGGCGCACCAAAGTCCAGGCTTACGGGGGAAAAGCCAACTGGGAAGCGATCGCCGAGATCAAAGCCGCCGTGTCTATCCCCGTGCTCGGCAACGGAGATATCCGGACCGTGGCCGACAAGCAGCGCATCATGGCTCAAACCGGTTGTGATGCGGTGATGATCGGCCGGGCAGCGATCGGCAACCCCTGGATCTTTTCAGGTAAAGACCGCTCACAGGTCTCTCTTGAGGAAGTCCGGGAGACCATCCTGCTGCATCTGCAGCGCATGCAAGATTTTTACGGGGCGGAACGCGGCTTGGTGCTCTTCCGCAAGCATGTCACCCGCTACATCAGCCTATCTCCACTGAAAAAAGTTGAGCGGAAAAAGCTGCTCACTTGTGGAACCGCCGAGGCTTTTATTACGTTTTTAGACCAACTCTATTTTGATCATGCTTTCGAGAAGGAGGAAGCATATGAACACTAAATATAAATTGATTTTAACCGGTCTGGTGCTTGTGGCACTTACGGTTGCCTGTAGCTTCACCTCACAACCAGCGAACCCAACAGCCACACCGGACGAAGGTGTGGTTGCCACAATGGTGGCCCAAACCGTCGCCGCCAACCAGGGCACGGGGGCCGGAGAACAACCAACCCAAGATACGGGTACAGAAAATCAGGCACCTCCGGCGACAGAAACCCCTGTGCCAACCGAAACCCCGACCAACACGCCGGAACCGACCGCCACCGAGACCCTCACCCCTACGCCGGAACCAACCCTTCCGATGGGGATTGATGAGCTCAACCTCGGCAACCCGGATGCCGCTTACGGATTCAACTCTAAAGGTGCATTCTATA
>JARROY010000173.1:0-5239 GCA_037383445.1 Anaerolineales bacterium
ATTGGGCGATTTGTGTTTCTAAATATTTGGCTATGCCGATCATCCAGAAAATGTCGAAGACATTATCGCAGCAATCGGTGCCGAAGAGAGCCAGCACCAAATCTGCTTTGGGGTAAACGTAGATGAACTGGCATTTATCTCCTTCAGCGTAGGAGGCATCATTTTCAGCATCCAACCACCAGTAGTATTGGTAGTAATTGGCATTCAAGTTCCGGTTCGTCAAAACCGCATCAGTTGGTTGTGTGACCTGCTCAACCCAGGATTGCGGCACTACTTGAGTGTCGCCATTTTTGCCGCCGTTCAGGTACAGCCAGCCAAGTTTCGCCAGATCGATGGCACGGCCGTTGACTCCGACGAACATCTTCTCAAACCCTGACTGTTCGCTATCCAGGCTCCACGAACCTTTGCCTTCAGCGCCCATTGGCTGCCACAGACGAGTCTCCATGTATTCGGAAATGCTTGTCCCTGCGGCTCGCTCTAAGGCCATTCCAACCAACAACGGGTTGTAGTCGTTGTAGAGGAAGGTTTGACCAGGCGCATCAACGATCTCAGCTGCAAGGGCAGTTTCCCTCAAGTCTGGTGAGTAGTAAGTGATGAAATCATCACTTAAGGGGTTGGAATCACTCCTCTCCCATCTCAGTCCAGAAGTCATGCTGAGCAGGTGACGGAGGGTGATCTCCTCGAAGCGCGGGTCGCGCTCAACCAACTCGGGTAGATAATCTGTGATCGGGTCATCCAGGCTGTTGATGATACCTTCTTCAATGGCAATCCCCACCAGGGTCCCGGTGAAAGATTTAGCTGCTGAAAAAGATGTCTGGGTCGATTCCCGGTCCGCCCCGTTGAAGTAGCCTTCGTAGAGCAGTTCGTCCCCATGCAAAACAATGAAAGCCGTGGTGTTGGTTTTCTCCAACAGTTCTGCTAAGGGGAGTGGATCCGCTTGAAGGGATTCGGCGGTAACCATGAGCTGGGATAAGATATCTTCTGTGACCGGGGTAAAGATGGCCGGATCTGAGCTGGCCTGCATCTCTCGAGTGGGGAAGCGGTAGAGGTCTCCGGCATCCGAATCACCCCACATAATGCCCCTAGCGATCAATGATGTGCCGGTCGAGAGGTATGCCCACAGGAAGAGTCCTCCTGCGGCTACAATGATTGCCAAAAGTACCCTCAGCAGCCAGATTCCGATTTTCCTGAGTATGTTATTCGTTTTATTCATCTTGTCCTCCTTGTGTTTTTCGTATGGACGATATAAGTTTGTTAGTTTAATTTTGGGATTTTGATTCCCAGCAAGTTTGAACGATTTATTTTTCTTCATCGTATATTCCTTAATTCGCGGTCAGCAACTGATTGCTTTTTCCGCTGGTTTCAATATTTTTGACGTCCTCACTCCTCAGGACGAAAATCCCGGCCAAAGCGAACACGATACTTGTCAGAATGAACCAAGACCGGATTCCGTTTACTTCAGCCAAAGGACCAGAAATCAGTAATCCTAGGGGAGTAAAGGCATTCGCCAGACTGACGATAAGCGACATGACCCGTCCCTGCATGGTTTCTTCAACCACGGTCTGGAGCAAGGCGAAGGTTGGGCCGTTGGTCATTACAGACATAAACCCGGTCAAGAAGATGCCGCTTACAGCTAGGGTAAACACACTAGATGGTGCTGTCCCTACCAGCAGCATACCTGCTGCCGAACCGAAGATTCCTAAGACCGCAGAGATGATCTTTCGGCGGAATCCACCCCAAACTGCGAGCAGCAGCCCACCGACCAAAAAGCCGATGGCAAACGCGGACTGCATGGTGGCGATCTCGATCGCCGCGCCGCCAAATTCTTTGGTGACCAGCAGCGGCAGCAGGGTAAAAGCTGGAACGGAGATCGCGTTGATCAGGACCGCTAGAAGAATGATCTTCTTCAATCCACTCCAATGCCAAACATATAGAAATCCGGCTCGCAGACCGTCCCACATGGATGATTCCTTCAATTTGGAGTCTGCATCAGCTTTAGGCTGGGGAATCTGGATCAACAATAGGGAGAAAACTGCCAGCACGGCAGTGCCGATATCCACGGACAGAACCCTGTGCAGCGGCAGGATTTCTACCAATAAGGCTCCAAGTGGGGGGGCGGCGATGTTCATCACGCCTTGAAGCAGTTGGTTCAAACCCTGAACGCGGGAGAGGTGCTCCTCGGGTACCATGAGGGTTGTTGAGGCGGTCATGGCAGGGAAGTGGAATGCTCCGCCGATTGATCGAGCCATCATCAGCAGGTAAATATGCCAGATTTGCAGCTCACCGGACCACCCGAGGTAAATCAGCCCCCCGGTAGCTAAAGCGGTAAAAGAATCTGCAAGGAGCATGACACGCTTCCGATTCCAACGGTCTGCGATCGTACCGGCAATAGGGCCAACAAAGACCCTCGGCAGCCATTCCATCATGGCGGCAGTGGCCAGGACTTTAGCGCTTCCGGTGAGTTCGGTCATGTACCAAACCAGGGCAAACCCCACCAATTGGCTCCCCAACAGGGAAAAAGCCTGTCCAATCCAAATGGTGAAGAAGGGGGCCTTCCAACCTTGAATCGCCAACGGTTTGCCTTTTTCAATCATTTTTAGAGTTCTTGTTTCCTGTTTCATCATTATCTCCTTGTGCATTACTGCTCTTTCCTGTTTCTATCGAAACTTTTTTCTTTTAGCTCACCCTGGAAAGGGTTTCCTGGGTTGATGTGCTTTACAAAATACTCGAAAGTGGTGTATAATATCAATGTAACCAAATATGATATTATTACCATTAATGGAAATATAGCATATTTTGGAAATAATGTCAAGGATGAATTAAACATGGAAAATAATTTATTTGATTTACTTGTACATCCCATCCGGTTGAGGATCGTGACCGCTATGTCGAATGATCAGATGACTTCCAAGGAAATCGCTGAGGCTCTCCCGGATATCCCCCACACTACCTTATACCGGCATATCAATGCCCTGATTGAAGGGGGATTGCTTGAGATAGTGGAAGAAATTCCCCAACGCGGCACAGTCGAGCGGGTGCTGGGTTTTAAGACTCAGCCATCACTGCAGCCGGAAGACCTGATCGGTTTGAGTAAAGATAAATTGAAGGATACCTTTACGCTGATCATGTACACCTTACTGAATGAAGCATTGGGCACCTTGGATAAGTTCCCCGAAGATCAGGAAATTGATTTGCTGCGTGCGGGTTTCCAATTTTCCGAGTGTCAGTTAAATCTGACCGATGAAGAATACAACCAAATGAACCAGAAAATTCTGCAGATCATGGTGGAGGCGATGAACCATAAACCTGCTCCAGAGCGCAAACGGAGGATCTTTTCATATATGTTCATTCCGCTTGCCGTTGATTAATAATTGGTTGAAGATGGTCTCGAGTGATGGATCCCTTTGCAGGGGACAGCCTTGTCCCCTGCACTCCTCGCTGAGACCTTGATGTCCCGGACCCCACAAAGGTGTTAATAGGACGGAAGTTTGGTCAAAAGAGGGCAAATCTGACCCTCTTGTTTATTTTCCCTTACCACATCCTTTTTTTCCGTGGAGTGAGTATAGCAATATCATGAGCAACTAGGGAGGATCAAGTGCTTGACAGAATGAATAATTGGGTGGTTTGATTGAAATCGATAGCTAAGTCAGAGAGAATATCAATTCTGCGAATTGAGGATGCGGATGGGAAATAACAAACTGGTCCCATATTTTGAGGTATTGTTTGCAGTTGTCGCTTGGGGAGCGTCTTTCATCGCCACAAAGATCGGAGTCAAAGATGTCACTCCGATCACGGTGGTTTGGCTGCGTTTTGGGATGGGGGTGGTAATTTTGGGTATTGCAGTCATCGCCCGGAAAGAGTTTGCCTGGCCGGCCAGAAACGAATGGGCTTATTTTGCGCTGTTAGGCCTATTGGGGATCACATGGCACCAATGGCTTCAGTCTACCGGATTGGTGACAGCACAGGCGTCTACCACAGCATGGATTGTGGCGACTACTCCGATTTTCATGGCGCTGCTCGGCTGGCTGGTGCTGAAAGAAAAACTGACCGTTGTTCAGACGGCCGGGATTGGACTTGCAGCGGTGGGGGTGCTGGTGGTGGTCAGCAACGGGGACCTGACAAGCATTTTCAGCGGGAAATTTGGCACCCCCGGGGATTATCTGATCATGTTGAGTGCGCCAAACTGGGCGGTTTTCTCGACCCTTTCTAGGCGTGGTCTGCAAAAGCATCCGGCCGCGCGCATGATGTTGTATGTGATGACTTTCGGCTGGCTGTTTTCTTCGATCGGCTTTTTTGCAGGGGGGCACTTCAGCCAAATCCCAAAATTATCGGCAGGAGGGTGGATTGGGGTGTCCTTTTTGGGTATCTTTTGCTCAGGGCTGGCGTATATCGCCTGGTACGATGGGCTCCAGGCCATTGCGGCATCACAGGTAGGCGCTTTCCTATATCTTGAACCGCTGGTTGCTGTGGTTGTTGCCGGAGTAATCCTGTCGGAACCGATTACGTGGGTTTCCTTGACTGGGGGTGGGGTGATTTTGTTAGGGGTTTATCTTGTTAACCGACCCCAAAAAGCAGACTTGCGGCGTGATTGATTGTTTGGGAAGGTCGCTATTGACTTCTGACACAAAACTGGCTACAATAACGCCCGCTCTGGTCATTGGACCAGATAAAAAAATTATCTGAGGAACGAGTGTAACCGGGCTGGCCGGAGAACGAGCCGGCTGTGGTGAGAGGCGTTCCGAGGGAAGGAAGATATGGATAAAATTATTTTGCAAGCCTCGCGCCGCGATGTGATCGGTAAGAAGGTCAAAGTGCTGCGCCGAGAAGGAAAACTCCCCGCCATTATTTATGGCCATCATATAGAACCCCTACCGATTGTACTGGACCTGCGTGAGACCACCAAAGCTTTGCGCGAGGCCAGCAGGGCGACCGTGCTCACCGTGAACGTTGATGGTGATGATTTCACATGCCTGGTACGTGAACGCCAGCGCGGTGTTTTAACCGGTCTATATGAACACATTGATTTCCTGGCGATCTCGATGACTGAGGTTGTTCGCACTCAGGTAAACGTGTTCGTCCATGGCGAATCCCCGGCAGAGGAAGAGTTCGGCGCAATTATTATGACCGGTGCCGACAGCGTGGAAGTGGAAGCCCTCCCCGGCGACCTGCCAGAATCCCTGATGGTGGATGTTTCCACTCTCACTGGGATTGGTGATACCATCACTGTGGCAGATCTTAT
>JARROY010000174.1:0-5234 GCA_037383445.1 Anaerolineales bacterium
CATACCAGCACGCCAAACAAGCAGGATTATGGCGATTCGACTAATTTACTTATAAACGAAGGAAACGCAATGACAAACCCACCACAAGAAATGACCCCCAAGATGGTTTCCGACCTGGCAGCTCGCTACTGGAATAAGGGCTTTTATTGAGCAGAGAGCATCCTGGCCGCAGTTGCGGCATCTCAGGGGATTAAGTCCGATCTGATTCCAGGTATCGCTACCGCCTTCTGCAGCGGGTTCTCCGAGACTGGGGGTGTATGTGGTGCACTGAACGGTGCAGTCCTCGCAGTCAGTATGGTTGAAGGCCGCCGCACCACCAAGGATAAAAGAGAATCGGTATATACCAAGACCCGACAGCTTGTCCAAATATTTCAGGATAAATTTCAAGCCACCAAATGCCCCGATCTGCTCCAGATCGATCTCGGCACCCCGGGAGCCAGCGAGGAATACCAAGCTCGAGGTCTGCATAAACAATGCGAAACCTACATCCGGGAAATGGCCTATGCAGCAGCAGAATTGCTGCAGGAAGATTCAAATTCTGGTCAATCCAATCAAGAAATCCCATGACAGATACTGATACCACCATCGCCGATCTTAAACGTCTTGTGGCCAAATTTATTGCAGATCGGGACTGGCAGGGATACCATGTCTCAAAAAATTTGGCAATGAGCATTGCCATCGAAGCTGCTGAATTAATGGAACATTTCCAATGGCAGGACAATATCGAAGGGCAGCAAT
This sequence comes from Anaerolineales bacterium, assembly GCA_037383445.1. Classification (GTDB taxonomy): domain Bacteria; phylum Chloroflexota; class Anaerolineae; order Anaerolineales; family UBA11579; genus UBA11579. Next base: position 739 of record JARROY010000174.1, read on the forward strand.
CTCTTACCCATACAGACACCAAGGCTGCCATCGGAGATGAACTTGCTGATGTGCTCATCTACGCAATCAGTTTTGCCCTCCAGGCAGATCTGGATATCAGTGAAATTGTGCAGGCAAAAATGGAACGCAATGAAACCCGCTTTCCCCCATCGAGAAGTTAGATCAACTTTCACCAATTTCGCCAAAATCCGTTAAAATCATCTTATGAAGATAGACCTGACGGTAAATTCCGACCTCGCTCGGCAGATCCTAACCGGATTTATCCACAGCGAACTGACTCGAGTGGGATATAGCCGGGCAGTGGTTGCACTTTCTGGTGGGGTCGATTCGGCTGTCAGCTGCTTCCTTGCCGCTGAAGCCCTGGGACCTGAAAATGTACTAGCCCTGCGCATGCCTTATAAAACCTCCTCCCCCGACTCTCTTTCACATGCCCAACTGGTCATCGACCAGCTTGGAATACCCTCAAAAACCATTGAAATTACCTCGATGGTAGACCCACTGATCGCCCAGACTCCACCGGACGCCCATGTGCGCCATGGCAATATCATGGCCCGGATGCGCATGATCGTGCTCTATGACCAATCTGAGGATTTTAAGGGGTTAGTGATCGGTACCAGCAACAAGACCGAAATCCTGCTGGGATATTCCACCCAATTCGGCGATTCTGCTTGCGCCATCAACCCGGTTGGAGATCTTTACAAAACCCAGCTGCGCCAGCTAGCCGCGGAGTTGGGCGTGCCCGCACCGATCATCGAAAAACCACCCTCAGCGGACTTGTGGGTGGGACAGACAGACGAAGGCGAGCTTGGCTTCACGTATGCCGAGGTAGATCAGCTGCTTTACTTGCTTATCGATCAGAGATTTTCCCCCGATAAGTGCATCAAGGAAGGATTTGATCAAAACTTCGTCAAAACGGTCGTCTCAAGAATCCAGCGTTACCACTATAAACGTATCATGCCGCCGATTGCTAAACTCAGCAACCGCACGGTCGGCTACGATTTCCTTTACCTGCGAGATTGGGGAACCTAATACCATCCAGCTGCTGAAACCATGTTTAACATACCCCCTTCATTAAAACATAAGCAGTTTGCCTACCTTTGGTTCGGTCAAGCCGTTTCAGTTATCGGCAGCCAGATGCAGGTGTGGGCTTTATTCTGGCATATCGACCTTCTTACCCGCCAGCCATTGGCCCTGGGGATGGTTGGAGCAGCCAGAGTGGTGCCGATCGTAATTTTTTCTATCTTCGGTGGGGCTTACGCAGACCTCTTCGACCGGCGGAAACTCCTGTTCATCACACAAAGCACCCAGGCTGGTTTGGCTCTCTTGCTGTATTACCTGACCATCAGCGGGGAGATCCAGTTATGGCACATCTACCTGATCACCGCCCTGCAGGCCGTTGCATTCGCCTTTGATATTCCTGCCCGACAGGCATTGATCCCCAATCTCGTTCCCCGGGCAACTCTCCCTAATGCTCTCAGCATGAGCTCAATTGCTGGCCAATTGGGGGCAATTATCGGCCCGGCCTTGAGTGGGATAGTCATTGCTGGATGGGGGTTGTCCTTTACTTATTTGATCAATGGGCTTTCCTTTGGATCGGTTCTGCTTGCCCTGATTCTGATGGGCAATGTACCGCAAGACCGCTCCCTCAAGCAGCAGCACCACCGTGTGGATAGAGAAATGATCCGCGAAGGTCTCTCGTTCACTTTCAGCAACCCGTTGATACTAAGCAGTATGGTGCTGGATTTTATTGCCACATTTTTTGCCAGTGCCAATACTCTGATGCCGATTTTTGCCCGAGAGGTATTGGGAGTCGGGGCCAAAGGATATGGCCTTCTCTCCGCTGCACAATCCGCGGGGGCCGTTACTGCGGCTTTCATCATGTCTCAGATCGAGGAGATCAAACATCAGGGACGAGTCCTGCTTCTGGCAGTGGTAGGGTTTGGGATTGCCACAGTCATATTTGGCGCGTCGCGTATTTTTTGGTTGTCCTGGGCAGGTCTGGCTCTGGCTGGAGCCTCGGATACTGTCAGTATGGTCATCCGCCAGACAATTCGCCAACTGCAAACCCCCGATCAGCTGCGCGGCCGAATGACCAGCGTGAACCAGATTTTCTTTGCCGGCGGGCCGCAGCTTGGGGAAATCGAAGCCGGGATCGTTGGGCAGATGTTCGGTGTCCAGTGGTCAGCGATCAGCGGCGGGATTGCCTGTATTATCGGCGTGGCCGCGATCGTAAAAGTCTGGCCCCAGCTGCCGCGCTACTTCGGCAACGAACCTATTTTGGCTGGATCAACCTCCGATTAACCAATTTATGGGGGAAAAATTAACCGTCCTGCCCTTAGCATTCAACCACATTTACCGCCAACCCACCTAAAGAAGTCTCTTTATAGCGGCTGTTCATATCTGCTCCCGTCTGGCGCATGGTAGCAATCACCATATCCAGTGAGATATAATGCTCACCGTCCCCCCGCAGTGCAATCCGAGCAGCATTGATCGCCTTAATTGCCCCCATGGCGTTGCGCTCGATGCAAGGGATCTGCACCAACCCATTCACCGGATCGCAGGTCAGCCCAAGGTTGTGCTCCATCCCAATCTCAGCGGCATTTTCCACCTGATAGATGCTTCCCCCACGCACTTCTGCCAGTCCGGCAGCCGCCATCGAACAAGCCACACCCACTTCTCCCTGGCAACCTACCTCAGCACCAGAGATGGAAGCATTTTCTTTATACAGCACGCCAATCGCAGCCGCGGTGAGGAAAAAACGGAAAATTCCCTCAAAATTCGCGTCTGGCGAAAAGTGGTAATAATAGTGCAGCACAGCCGGGATAATGCCCGCCGCGCCATTGGTGGGGGCCGTCACCACCCTGCCCCCAGCCGCGTTTTCTTCATTGACGGCCAGAGCATACAAGTTGACCCAATCCATCGTGGTCAGCGGGTCCCGCAGGGCGTGCTCCGGGCGGTTGATCAAGTTTTGATAAAGTTTAGGGGCGCGGCGTTTTACATTCAGCCCACCGGGGAGTACATCCTCTTGAGTCATACCGCGCTGCACGCAAGTCTGCATCGTCTGCCAGATGTGGTCAATCCCTTCCCGAACCTCTTGTTCTGTCCGAGTTGCCATCTCATTTTGCAGCATGATCTGCCAGATGGCTAATTTTTCCTGCTGGCAGTAGGTGATGAGTTCAACAGCTGATTTGAACGGAAACGGTATCTCACTGTTAATTTGTGACTCTTGCTGTAGGATGTCAATCTCATCTGCCGCGACAACAAAACCTCCGCCTACCGAATAATAAATCTTTGAGGTAAGTTGTTGTTCTTTATGATCTAAGGCGTCAAAGCGCATCCCATTGACATGGAACGGCAGAGTGTCTGTCTGGTTGAAAACCAGGTGAATGGATTCATCAAAGTGAACTCTCTTTTGCCCTAATATTTCCAGGGAACGACTGCTGCGAATCCCCTCCACCATTGACCCAATCTCGGCAGGGCTGACCAGTTCTGGGCGTTCTCCCTGTAAACCCAGCAAGATGGCTTGATCTGTGCCGTGTCCTTTACCCGTCAAGGCCAGCGAGCCGTTAAGAGTCACCCGGATGGAATCCAGGTCCGCCGGCCAGCTGCCTTTCACAAGGTGAAGTGCAAAACTGCGAGCGGCTCGCATCGGTCCAACCGTATGGGAACTGGAAGGACCAATCCCAATTTTAAATAAGTCGAACAGTGAAATCAACTCGAAACACCCTCTCCGAGTCGCGCATGCAGGTCTTCCCATTCAGCCATATTTTCCTGCAGTTCTGCCTCCAGGTAGGCGTAATCTTCTCCTAACTGATTGATCAGTTCCGGGTCTGTCGGGGGAGACTGCAGCTGCTGGCTCACTTTTTCCAATTGGTGCTCCAGATCCAGAATCCGGTCTTCCAAGGCATCGATCTGGATTTGGAGGCGCTGCCGTTCGTGTTTTGAGAGTGTTTTGGGCTTTTCCGAGAGCCTGGTATCTTTTGTCTTAGTATCTTTTTCCTCAGTCTCATTGACTGTCGAGGAAAGGTCTTCCTGGTAGCCTTTATACTGCTTAAAACTGCCTTTGAACACCTCCAGCGAGTGATGATCCAGATTGACCTCCCAGATCTGACTGGCCAGGGCATCGATTAAATAACGGTCATGGGAGACCATCAAAATCGTACCGTCAAAATCTGTCAGCACCTGCTGAAGCACCTCCTGCCCTGGGATATCCAGATGGTTCGATGGCTCGTCCAACAACAGGAAGTTAGCATTCAGCAGGGATAATTTTGCCAGCGCCAGACGGCCTCGCTCTCCCCCAGAAAGGACCGAAACCCGCTTATATTGGTCTTCTCCAGAGAAGAGGAAGCGCCCGAGGTAATTGCGGATATCCTTCTCGAGCATCCCAGTGCCCACCCGGTCAATCTCTTCGATCAGCGTGCGTGAAGGTTCGAGGTCTTCATGTGCCTGGGCAAAATAACCAATTTTAAGGCTGGCGCCTGTCTTCAACGTTCCTG
>JARROY010000175.1:0-5232 GCA_037383445.1 Anaerolineales bacterium
GTTGTTTATGCAGGCATGGGAATTTATGACACCATGAAAATGATCCCCAACCAGATCAGTACGGTTGCGGTCGGGTTTACCGCCTCTTTCGGTACGGTTCTGCTTACTGCAGGAACCAAAGGACACCGTTACGCCCTGCCCAATGCCACAATTCACATGCACCAACCACTGGGTGGCGCACAGGGCCAAGCCTCTGACATCGAAATTCAGGCTAACGAAATCCTGCGCCTAAAGAAACGGCTAAACGAAATTCTCTCAGAAAATACCGGCCAACCCATCGAAAAGATTGAACAGGACACCAATCGGGATGTATACATGACCGCGACAGAAGCGGTTGAATATGGTCTGATAGATCATGTACTCGAAGCCAAGGATTCCTGATCAACCCAAAAGATAAGATTTTTTTGAGCCGGATATGATATCCGGCTCTTTTTTTCGGTATTTCTGGAGATCAATCATTCCCTGCGCTTCCAATCGATTGGTGAGGCGTTCTCTCAATCAGCCCAATTCTTTTATGAAGCAAGTATAATCATGCTATGGCAAAAAATACCATCAAAGCATTAATCCTCGATATGGATGGGGTTATCTGGCGAGATAAACACCCGATTGGAGATCTCCCAAAAACCTTTAACAAGATCGAATCTCGGGGGATAAAATACGTTTTCGCGACCAATAATTCAACCAATACGGTAGAAAAGTATGTTGAACTGTTGAACCAAAATGGAATCAAGGTTCACGCCGAGCAAATATTCACTTCGGCGACAGCGACTGCAAAATACCTCCAAAAACTTCATCCAGATGGCGGAAAAATCTACATCGTTGGGATGAATGGCTTAGAAAAAACACTGCAAAATTATGGTTTTGAGGTAAGTTCAGATGATCCGTTGGCAGTGGTCGTTGGAATGGACCAAAATTTAACTTACGAAAAATTGAAAACTGCAACGCTTCTCATCCGGTCCGGAGTTCCATTTATTGGGACAAACCCAGATAAAACTTTCCCTTCCCCCGAAGGGCTAGTCCCTGGAGCCGGCAGTATGCTGGCAGCGATACAAGCCGCAACTGATAAACAACCAGAAATTATCGGCAAACCCAAAGCAACGATGTTCCTCCAGGCAATTGAAACTCTTGGGGAAAAACCAGAAAACGTTTTGGTTGTCGGGGACCGATTGGAAACAGACATCGCGGGTGGGCAGGCGGCCAATTGTAAATGCGGTTTGGTATTAACGGGCGTTTCTAACAAAGCGATGGGAGATGCTTGGAGACCGAAGATAGATTACATTGCAGAAACTCTAGACACGCTCATTGACCAGGTATGACTATGCGCAGCAAACCATTGTTTTTCAATTTCACCTATGAAGAGCTTTTAGCTTTTATGGATCAGTGGGGAGAACCGGATTATCGCACAGTTCAAATCTGGGAAAATACCTATTCCAACCTATTTGAAACGCCAGAATCTTTTTCGAATATACCTAAATCGCTTCGGGCAAAATTAACCGACCAGTTCAGTTTCTCCGATCTCCGTCCGATTGACCAAATCCAATCCAGTGACGGGCAAACGATTAAAACCCTATTTGAGCTACCGGATGGGAAACGGATCGAAACCGTTTTGATGAATTACCGGAAGAGGCACACCCTGTGCATCTCAAGCCAAGCTGGCTGTGCGATGAACTGTTCGTTTTGCGCCACGGGGCAAATGGGATTTTCAAGAAACCTTTCAGCAGGCGAAATCGTTGAACAAGTGATTTATTTTGCAAGATACCTGCATCAACACGGTGACTCCGTTACCAATATCGTTTTTATGGGTATGGGAGAACCTTTTCATAACTATGACGCGGTGATGCAAGCGATTCAAATCTTGAATCACGCAAAGGGGTTTAGACTGGGTGCAAGGCGATTTACAATTTCAACGGTCGGTTTAATTCCTGGCATTGAGCGATTCACCCAAGAAAACTCACAAATAAATTTAGCCGTTTCTTTACATGCCTCCACCAATGAACTGCGTTCAACCATGATGCCGGTCAATAAAAAGTACCCCATCGAAGATCTAATCGAGGCATGCCGGAAATATTTCGAAACGACTAAACGCCGAGTCACCTTCGAATGGGCGCTTATCCAAGGTGTCAATGATACCGTGGAGGAAGCTCAAAAATTAGCCGATCTGCTAAAAGGGATCACCTGCCACGTCAATGTGATCCCACTAAACCCCACCCAGGGATTCGATGGCCAAAAATCGGACAAGAAACGCGTCCTGGATTTTAAGAAAACCCTGGAAAATAACGGCGTTCCCTGCACCGTCCGCATGAGGCGTGGGATCGATATTCAAGCCGGGTGTGGGCAGCTCGCCAGCAAAAACTCATAATTTTTTGGAAACACTAATTCCTTGCTATAATAAAGCTAATTAAGTTCTTAGTACATTTACCATTTTTTAAAATACCGAGTCTCACCATATTTTCCACAATTGGCGATTTTTGCACAAAGAATTAAAATTCAAATTATGGAAACCAGAACCATGTAATTAAACTTTAATATTTACCTCTCCCTGGAATATCATTGGTAACAGGGTCCGATTGACGCTTCGATGGAGGAATAATTTATGGATCTTCAAAAAACAACCCAGGAATATTATCAAGATATAAAAACATTTTTAGAAGACGAATCCTACAATGAAGCCATCAAAGAGTTTCTTTCACTCCATCCAAACGATCAAGTTGAAGTATATGACCTGTTATCCATCAATGAGCGTGAATTGATTCTGACACGCATGGGGGTTCTAGAAACAGCCCAATTATTCAGCCTACAGGAAGACCAGGATACCTTAGAGGCTGCCGAATCTTTATCCATTGAGAGATTGGCCGATGTATTAGATGAAATGGCCCCGGATGAAGCGGCTGACCTTTTACTGGACCTTCCCCCGCAACAAGCGGCTGAAGCCCTGGAACAGATGGAGGATGCCGAGGAAATCCTCCCCCTGCTTGAATTCCCGGACGAAACAGCAGGTGGGCGGATGACCACCGAATACATTGCGATAAACCAGGATGTAACGGCCAACCAAGCGATCGACCAGCTGCGCCAAATCAGCCCTGACAGCAATGTTCCATACTATATCTTTGTAATTGACCAGCATAAAAAGCTCACGGGAATTACGGGACTGAGAGAACTCGTTGTTAATCCACCATCCGCGCCAATCAAATCAATCATGAATCCTGAGGTGATTTCAGTAGATGCGTGGCTAGACCAGGAGCAGGTGTCAAATGTCATGGCACAGTATGACCTTTCAGCGCTGCCGGTGGTCAATCGCCGGCATGAATTAATAGGAGTCATCACCCACGATGATATCCTGGATGTTATTCAAGAAGAGGCCACCGAGGATATCTACATGTTGGCTAGCGTTACAGATGCTGAACTAGAACCAGACAGCCCGATTATAGAGCAATTAAAAGGTCGTTTGCCCTGGCTGGTGCTGAATATGCTTACGGCGCTGTTTGCCGCCTGGGTAATCAGTAACTTTGAAGACATTATCGCCCTTGTGGCCGTGCTTGCTGTCTTTCAGTCAGTCGTAGCTGGTCTTGGAGGCAATGCTGCCAGCCAATCAGTGGCGATGTTCGTCCGATCGATCGCATTAGGGAAAGTACCCACCGGGAAAACTGCAAGCCTGCTATTGCGGCAAATGCTGGTTGGCTTGATGCAGGGAATGACGATTGGTATCGTGGTTGGAATCGGGGTAACTATTTGGAAAGGGAATCCCTATTTGGGTCTTGTGCTTGGACTGGCTTTGGTCGGAAACCTGATCCTGGCGGGGATTGTTGGGACGCTTACGCCGCTGGGACTTAAAGCCATCGGGCAGGACCCGGCAATGGCTTCAACGGTTCTGGTCACAGCAGTAACGGACAGCCTCGGATTTTTCATCTTTCTAAGTTTGGCTAAATTTTTCCTGCCAAATTTATTGAAATAAATATTCTTCCAGAGAAGAGCAGACAGTATGATCCTCGCTAAAGTCATCAGAAAATTGATGGCCATATTTTTCCAACTGCTTTACCATCAATTTGCCTGGATGTACGATTTTGTTGCCTGGTCTGCCTCGCTGGGACAATGGAATGAATGGGTTTTAACACCCCTGCCCTATCTAAAAAATGGAACCATTTTGGAATTAGGATTTGGTCCTGGCCATCTTCAGCAGGCCGCGTTTTCACAAGGACACCCTGTTTTCGGTTTGGATGTAAGCCCACAAATGGCGAAGATTGCAACCAAACGGCTGACAAAAAATGGCTATTATCCCAGACTGACCATTGGTGACGGCAGGCATCTTCCCTTTGCAGATCAATCCATCGACCAAATTATCGCCACCTTTCCCACCGAATATTTTTTAGATCCCAAAACATTGGAAGAAGCAAACCGTGTTTTATCTTCCGAAGGTGAAATAATCCTTGTGCCTACAGCCTGGATACAGGGAAATAACCTCCTGCACAAATTGATGGCCTGGGTATTCATAATCACTGGACAGAGTTTGGAAAAAGAACATCCGCTATTTGAGACCGGGAAAATGTTTATCGAGAAATTTGGATTCGAGGTGTCTATGCACTCGAAGAAATTACAAAAAAGTGAAGTCTTTATCATTACTGCCCGGAAGAAGGGATAAATTTTATGGTTTCCTTGAACATTTGCGGCGGTCTCGATACACCCCCAACAATTCGTTTGGGGGCACTCGACCACCAAGATGTTCATTTCAGTTTGACCCCTTATTAACACATCTTCCTACCCGGAAGAATAAATATCCGCAAGAGAAATTCTGGTAAAATCAACTTCAATGGAAATCGAGATCGGTGTTGCGAAGATCAATAAATACGCAAGTTCTGAGAGCGGGGACACTTTAGAGGTCGTTGAGAGACCTAATGGGGGGCTATCCGTTGTATTGGCAGATGGACAAAGATCCGGCAAGAGCGCAAAGAGAATTTCCAATATGGTCGTGCGGAAAGTGGTTTCGCTTTTGGCGGAGGGTGTGAGAGATGGCCCCGCAGCAAGAGCAGCATCAGATTATCTCTACTCTATGCGCGGTGGAAAAGTCCTCTCCACGCTGAACATTTTATCGATTGATTTAGAAACGTTCTCACTGGTCATCTCGCGAAACAACCCCTCCCCGATTTATTACATCAAAAATACCAAAAATAAAGTTTTGGACGAAACAAGCCAACCGGTGGGTATCTATCGGAATACCAAACCGATTATTACAGAACT